>JBGTET010000065.1:0-3523 GCA_041747695.1 Saccharimonadales bacterium (SeqCode) | reverse complement strand
GTCGGCAAAATCACCGAGTTCTTTGTAGGTAGACTTTAGCTTTGCTTCGGCTGTGTTTTTAGCCTTCTGAGCTGTGTCAGCAATGTCTTTACGTGTTTCTTTACCAGCTTTTGGTGCAAACAAAATACCTGCAATAGCTCCTGCTGCTGCTCCAATAATTGTACCTTTTACAAATCCTCCACCTTTTTTCTTGTCGTTTGTCATATAGACCTCCTTAGTCTTTATTAGGTTTACGTGCCCACTCGATAATGTTGCTAATCATTTTGGCTGCAGCTACCGGTGCTGAAGCGTTCTTAAAAAAATCACTGGCACCTTCTAGGTTGTCAGCAAAATGTTCAGCCTTTTGCGAAATAGAATCGATCCGTCTAAAAATCCGGATAAGAATTATCGTAAGTGCAATCGCCAAAGCTAGGAAAATAGCTAAGGTGATCGACAAAATTAAGACTAGGATTTCGTATTCATCCATACCTATATTCTGACACATACGTCAATTTTTGGCTAACCGATTTGCTTTTTGATTTCCTCTTGAGCCATTTGTGGATTGGCTTGCCCCTTGGATTCTTTCATAATTTGGCCAACTAGGAAACCGATGGCTTTGGCTTCGCCATTTTTGACATCTTCGGCCGCCTGCGGATTGCCTGCCAAAACTTTGCCAACAATTTCTGTAATTGCACCTGCATCTGACTCTTGAAGAAGGTTGAGTTTTTCGGCTGTAACTTGTGGGTCCACAAAGTCTCGATAACTTTCGACAACAATTGTTTTGGCTGCAGAGCTACTTAATTTTGACTCAGCGACCATTTGCGAAAGCTTGGTTAGATTGCCTGGAGCAGTGAAGACATCTTCGTTATCGGTTTCGTTATCGATAAGTTTGACAACTTCGTTGGCAAACCAGTTGGCGATACGTTTGACATCGTCTTTTTGGGCACCAATTTCAATTTCTTTATAAAGTCGATCGATCAATACTGGATACTCGAGCAATGTTTCAACTGAATCTTTATCTACGCCCGCTTCGACTAAATCTTGACGGATTTGTGCCGGAAGTCTGACAATCTGATCGCCGTACTTTTTAATTTGTTCGTCAGTCAGAACAATTGGTGGCAGGTCTGGCTCTGGAAAATATCGATAATCGAGGGCTTCTTCTTTAGAGCGTTGAGATGTCGTGCGCATCTTGGCCTCATCCCAGCCACGAGTTTCTTGGACAACTTCTTCACCTTTTTCGAGCAACTCGATTTGTCGCTTAACTTCGTACTCAGCAGCTTTTTCGACACTTTTAAACGAGTTCAAGTTTTTAACTTCGGATCTTGTGCCTAATTTGTCTGCGCCTTTTTTTGCAACCGATATATTTACATCAAAACGCATGTTGCCGTGGAACAAGTTAACATTCGAAACGTCAGCATATTTCATTAGTAAATAAAGTTCTCGAACATAGGACTTGGCTAGTGCCGGAGAGTCAATGTCTGGTTCGGAAACGATTTCAATTAATGGTGTTCCGGCACGATTTAAATCGACTAGGCTGTAATCTTTGCCTGCCGGATGCGTTGATTTACCCGCGTCTTCCTCTATATGAGCTCGTGTAATGCCGACGTCCCTAAAGCCGCCTTCGAAAGGCACATGAACGACACCTTTGCCAACCGTTGGCTGATCAAACTGGGTGATCTGATAACCCTTTGGTAAATCAGGGTAAAAATAATGTTTGCGATCGAACTTAGAAAAATGGGCGACCTCGGCATTCAAGGCTTTGCCAGCACGAACGGTTAATTCTAGGGCCTTTTGGTTGAGCACTGGCAAAACACCCGGCAAACCGTAATCAATCGGCGAAATTAAAGTGTTTGGCTCAGCATTGCGAGCATCATTATCGACAGCCGAAAATAACTTAGTCTTGGTCTTAAGCTGAATATGGCACTCAATTCCGATTGTAGTCTGATACTGGTCAAGAATTTCCTGAGTCAACATTAGATTACCTCCAGATCTTTCAAGGCCTTACGGTAGCCACGCAGTGCATACGAAACTTGCGATTTTTTGACACGAAAGCCAGTTTCGTGAACAACGCGATTGCGGAATTTGTGAGCGTTCCAGATCATGTCGGCGTCTTTAAAAATACGATTGGCCGCGACTAAGCGTTCTCCCATGGTCTTACCTATGTAGCCACGTTGTTTTAAGGCTTCATCGACCAATTTGTCGGCTTCGATAACAACTTCCATCCATTTGTTGGGTGTATTCTGAAATGTCTTAGTAATCGTGTCCCAGCGATCAATAAAGAACTGGCGATCAATCTGGCTTCGGCTACGTTGCAAGTGGGCAATCACAGCTAGCATGATCACGCCAGCAATAATTGCTCCAACAATAAGATAAATCATTGCTCGCCTCCAAGTGCAGTTTCAATCCCTTGAGCTAATCCCAAAAGTTCGCGGTCTTGCTTTTGCCGAGCCATCACCTGCAGACCTACTGGTAGACCGTCGACTTTTCCGGCGGGTATACAAATCGCAGGAATCCCAGCTAGGTTCGCAGCAACGGTCATAATATCGCTGAGGTACATTTTAAGCGGATCACCTGTGTTCTCGCCAAATGCAAAAGCAGTGGTTGGAGCAGTTGGTCCAATAAGTGCATCAACATCTTTAAAGCCAGCTTCAAAATCATTGATTATCTTGGTCCTAACTGTCTGTGCCTTTTTGTAGTATTCATCGGCATAGCCGCTACTGGTAACGTAAGCACCAATTAATATTCGACGTTTGACCTCATCGTTAAAGCCTTGGCTTCGAGTAAAATCATAGGCTGCGTCCAAGTCCGTTCCATCTGGTGATGAATAACCAAATCTTACTCCATCATAACGTGATAAGTTTGAGCTAACCTCGGCTGGCATGATTATGTAATAGACAGCTAGAGCATACTTTATTTGTGGCAAGCTAACTTGCTTGATGATTCCACCAGCATTTTCTATTGCTTTTACTGCTGCTTCTATCTTAGAAATTACTTTAGGATCAACTCCCTCGTCCATGTATTCTTTTATGACTCCAAACGTTCTGCCTTTGATATCACTGTCCAAATCGGTGTAATTCACGTTGTCGCGATCTATAGTAGTTGGATCACGCTGGTCTTTTCCGCTAATGACTTCTAGTACTAATGCACTGTCTTCAATGCTAGTAGTTATAGGACCAATCACGTCTGTTGAGCTGGCCATTGCTACAACACCAAAACGCGAAACTAATCCATAAGTTGGCTTGAGCCCAACGCTACCAGTAAAACTCGCTGGTTGTCGTATCGAGCCACCAGTATCTGTACCGATTGAGAAAGGTGTCATGCCTAGCACGACCGCAGCAGCCGACCCGCCCGAAGAACCGCCCGGGACTCGGGTAACATCATGCGGGTTCTTAGTTGGTCCAAAGTCACTGTTTTCGGTCGAGGCACCGTGGCCGAATGAGTCCATATTTGCTTTGGCAACAAGTACAGCTCCTGCCTCCTCTAGTTTTTTAATAACTGTGGCCGAGTAAGGCGGATTAAAGCCTTTTAGAATATTACTGGCTGC
>JBGTET010000064.1:0-13560 GCA_041747695.1 Saccharimonadales bacterium (SeqCode) | reverse complement strand
CGCTTGGACGATCGTAATTTATATAGTAGCTTTCAAGCTTTTCCGTTGGGAATAAGAGAGATGCGAGCTAGAATCTCGCAAACTATGACATAATATCTAGATGAACGAAAGAGATACAGCTAGTCTTGAAGTTGGACTCGTTAAGCCCAGCGCCGAGATATTAAATAGACGTGCAAGTGAAGTCGATGTGTCACGTATTTTATCACCCGAAGTTCAGGGGCTGATTGATGCTATGTTTGGCATCGCTTATGGTGAGCAAGGTGATTCTGAACGCCCAACAATGGTCGGGCTAGCGGCGCCACAAGTAGGAATTACGATGAGGATTATACTTGTTGGCGCAAACTCTGTTGGTAATGGCGAGCAGCCAGAATTGAAGGCTTACATTAACCCAGTGATTGAACTCTCCAAAGAAATTGAAGAGGGTCGTGAGGGTTGCTACTCAACAGGCAAAGTTTGCGGGGTTGTCCCTAGGAGCAAATCGATTAGAATTACAGCCCTAGATCGTGATGGAAACGAAGTTGTTGAAGAGCTTGAAGGCTTTCCGGCACGAATACTGCAGCACGAAGTCGATCACCTAGAAGGAATAAGGTTCCCAGACAGGATAACGGATGACTCAAAGCTGCACTGGGTAGAGTCAGAAGAGTTTGGAGACTATAGAAAGCATTGGCATAAGTGGAATGTTGTATGTTCACGAGCAAAATGGCAAGCAATAAAGAACGGCACAGATCAGTAGCACGTGAGATTGACTCAGGCTGTGGATAAGTCCATAATATAGTTTGTATGGTGATGCGGCCAGGCGAAGGTAGTTCAGAAAGTGAACAAATGCCGTCCGACGACGCTCGGGCAGAATTAATGGTCGAATTAGCCGAAGCAGCTGCCCCCCTGCAATCTACTGAAGTCGTCAGCCTTATCGATAAGAACCCGCAATTACACGTCATGATGACAAAGCTAGCAGAAGCTGGTGACACACTTAAGCCCGCTGTCAGAGACCATTTGCGTAGAATGATCGCACTATGGATAGGTCTGCATAAAGATGATATTTCAGAAACAGACGTGACTGGCGAATTTTATATACGCATTATCGCCGAACTGGCTGAAGAAATGGAAGACATGTCGGATTTTGATCCAGATCTGGACGACTTGCCTGAAGAGTGGGAGTTGGCTTATACCGACCTTGTTTTTCTTGAAGAGCCAGATTTGTCTGATGATATAATTGATCTATGATGCATGGTGAGGACGTAACATTTATTAGCGATGAAGTGCGAGAGCGGGTAGAGAAGGAAAAACAGCTTTCCGATGATTTGATAGCTTCAGACATCGTAGCGTTTGCTCTATCCTATTATGAAGGTGTTGATATTGAGGAGATTTGGCCTCTAATCCAAGATCCAGAATATCTGAGAGGACTTTGGGCTTCTCTTCAGATTGAGGTAAAAGCTAAGTCGACAAGTCCCGGTTTGCCCATAGAGGTTGAGAGGACTGCAACTCTAATAATCGTACAACCGGATGGTATGCGCATTCCGTGTGATCTTAAATGGGACCGTGAAAAGGATCCGCATGGCGAGAATATTACTTTGCATCTTCCAACTAAAGCACATGATTCAGGTCGTGGAGGAGAGGATACCCCGTCTTATATCGAGACGCCTCCAGCACCAAGGCAATTTGGTTTGGTGCTAATAGCTCATTGCCAAGATCGCACGCAGGGACTTTGGGATGAGGATAGATATTCGGTTTTCTAGCGGAGTTTACTCAGTTGTTTATTCTGTGCTGATTAACCGACTCATCGAGGATTAATCTTAAAATATCGCCGACTAGGCGGGGCGGTACATTAAGTTCTGTCGCAAATTGAGTTAAGCGAGTGAACATCTCTTCTTCGCGCTTAGGATCTTTGGTCGCCATTTTCTCTCTGGCCTTTAGTGCGCCAACTTTTTTTGTAACTTCAAAACGACGGCTGAGCAGCTCAACCATTTCAGTATCCAGTTTGTCTAACTCGGCTCTCAATTTTGCGAGTTCGTCCGACATCTTAAACTATCTCAGCGACTTCTTTTCTGCCTTGAGTTTTTTCTTGAGTGCTCGCTTGCGTGCAGCCCCGTGCCAGTTCTTGTGCTTAGCCATTAGTATCTCCAAATTCTTTAATCATAATTTTATCACATCTGTTAGACATCGTACTAATTAGTCGCGCTTCTTGCGGTCGTTACGCGATAGGGCTCGTTTGCGCAAGCGCAAGCTTTGCGGAGTAACTTCTAGCAGTTCGTCTTCTTCTAGAATGTCGATACATTGTTCTAGGCTTAACTGGGTGAATGGCGTCAGCTGAACAGTTCCGTCGCTGCTCTTTGAGCGCATGTTTGTTAGGTGCTTTTCTTTGGTCACGTTTAAGTCCATGTCATCACGTCGGCTGTTGAGTCCAATTACTTGTCCGCCATATACCTTTACGCCAGGGCCGATAAAGACCTCTCCACGAGTTTCGGCAGTTTGCAGGGCATAAGGAGTAGAAACTCCGTTTTCCCAAGCAATTAGAGCACCGTTCCTTTGCTGGTCTAGTGCTGCGCCAAGTGGCTTGTAACCGCTCATCAGGCTGTCCATGATTAACGTGCCTTTAGTTGCAGTGATTAAAATTGCCCTCAAACCCAAGAGTGCCCGGGTTGGCATTTCGTAGATAAATTTAGTGCCACCATCGTCAGTTTGGTGTTGCTCTGTTAATTCTGCGCGACGTTTACCGAATTCGCTCTGGATAACTCCGGCATATTCTGTCGGAACTTCGACTGTAACTTCCTCGTATGGCTCGAGAGTTTTGCCGTCTTCCTGAATTGTCACGACTTGCGGTCGTCCAACTTCGAATTCATAGCCTTCACGGCGCATAGATTCAACTAAAACGCTCAGGTGTAGCTCGCCGCGACCGCTTACCAAGAAACCAATAGCTTCGTTTTCTACTTTTAGGCCAATGTTAGTCTCGAGTTCTTTATCTAAACGCTCACCAATTTGTCGACCGGTCGTAAACTTGCCCTCTAGACCCTTAAAAGGAGAAGTGTTTGGGCCGAGATACATTTTTAGAGTTGGTGGTTCAAGCTCGATCACAGGTAAGGCATCTGGTTTGTCGCTAGAAGCAATTGTTTCGCCGATATGAGCCTCGCTAAGTCCGGTAACACAAATGATTTCGCCAGCTTCGGCAGAGTCAGTTTCGATGCGACTAAGCCCTTGGTATCGATAAATCTTGTCGATCTTGCCAGTTTGGACAATTTTGTCTGGATTACACAAAACCACAGGATCATTTTTAGACAATTTACCGCGCTGCAGTTTACCAATGGCGTATTTACCCTGAAAACTGTCCCAGTCCAAAGCTGTAACCAGCATTTGCGCACCTTCGCCCTCAGTAACTGATGGCTCTGACACTTCATCAACAATGGCTTTAAAGATTGGCTCTAAATCAGCAGCAGCTGACGGATCGGCTGGAACTTCTGTCCAAGATTTGCCTTCGCGAGCAATAGCATAAAAAGTCGGGTAGTGGAGCTGTTTGTCGTCTGTAGCAAGTTCTAGGAATAAATTTGCTAGCTCATCTTCGACGGCGTCGATTCGTGAACCTGGCTTGTCGATTTTGTTAATAACTACGATTGGTCGTAAACCAGCAGCAAAAGCCTTCTTTAAAACAAACTTTGTTTGTGGCATTGGACCCTCTTGGGCATCAACGACCAGTAAACAGCCGTCGGCCATATGCAATGTTCGCTCAACCTCGCCGCCAAAGTCGGCGTGGCCGGGCGTATCGACAATGTTGATTCGATAATCCTGGTATTGAACAGCCGTAATCTTGGCCGTAATGGTAATTCCGCGTTCTCGCTCTTGGTCGGAACTATCCATAATCAGATCTGTCTGCATTTCTGCCTGGTGGTCCTCAAAAGTCTTGGTTTGCTTCAATAAACCATCGACCAAGGTAGTCTTACCGTGGTCAACGTGAGCAATAATAGCGATATTTCTAATGTTTTTAGACATGAAGGCCAATTATACTTCAAAACCCCTTAAAATGCACTATGTTTTACAATAATTATTAACTAAATACAAACATAAGATTACAGATCGAGTTCAATAGAGACCGGACAATGGTCGCTACCCATAACATCGGCGTGGATTTTAGCAGATTTGATGTGCTTTTTAAGCGACTCAGAAACTAAGAAATAATCAATCCGCCAGCCAACGTTTCTGGCCCGTGCGTTGGCCCAATGCGTCCACCACGAATAGTGCCCGTTGCCCTTAGTAAACATTCGGAAGGTGTCAAGGAAGCCTGCTTCAACTAATTTGTTCATGCCGTATCTTTCCTGATCGGTAAAGCCACGCTTGCCGATGTTTTCTTTTGGTCGAGCTAAGTCATCTTCGGTATGAGCTACGTTCAAGTCTCCGCAAAAAATGACAGGCTTAGTCAGCTCTAGCTCCTTCAAATACTCCAGAAAGGCAGGGTCCCAAACGGTTTTACGTAACTCGACTCTAGATAAATCGTCTTTGGCGTTCGGCGTATATACGGTAACCACGTAGTAATCTTTAAATTCTGCGGTTAGCACGCGGCCTTCTTTATTTGGGTCACCGTAGCCATCGTGCTCCATTTTGAACTTCTTAACGATGTGTTCGGGTAAACCATTGCTTACGGTCAGGGGGTCGATCTTAGAAAAAACCGCAGTGCCTGAATATCCTTTACGCTCGGCCGAATTCCAGAACTCCTTGTAGTCCGGCAAGTCGATTACTGCCTGGCCTTCTTGAGCTTTGGTTTCTTGCAGACACAAAATATCTGGCTGATGCTCCTTAATAAAGGGCAGAAACGCATCTTTATTCAGCACCGCTCGGATGCCGTTAACATTCCACGAATATATTTTGATTGCCATAATTTAATAGTACAATATGTTCATATAATAGGGGAACAGTATGGATGTAGAAATAAACTGGGTAGCAGTTCTTTTAGCTGCTGTCGTAAACATGGTAATCGGAGGTGTTTGGTATGCTCCAAAAGTGTTTGGCGACACTTGGTCGAAGATTGTCGGGCTAAAAGAAAGCGATATGAAACAAGATGCCGCCAAAGCAATGACTGGCGCCGCGGTCTTGGCAGTAGTGGCAGCCTATGTCTTGGCGCACTTGTCATACGTGTCAGCAGACTTCTTTGACACTAGTTTTCTATCAGCAAGTTTGAGCACAGCTTTTTGGTTGTGGCTTGGTGTAGGTTTTACAACATTGCTCACACAAGGACTTTTCGAGCGACGCCCGCTCACATGGACACTGATAACAGCCGGTAACCTATTGGTGGCGCTGTTAGCTATGGCTTGGGTTATCGGCGGAATCGGCTACTAAATTAGAAAGCCCGTATCAGAGCAATAATAGCAATTGCAATTAATAGTGTCCCGAAAAATTCACCTAAACCTCTATAAAATCGAGCAAATAACTGGTTTTTCTTGGTTGCTAAGCGAGTAAGGTTTTCTTGCAAAGCAAGCGCTTCGCGTTCAAATTCATTCATTCTGCGTCTGGCTACCGTCAGTACTAGTCTCGAATCGGTCAACAAAGTCTTTAACGACAGGTATTTCTCGGAAAAAGCTGAGAAGTAAATAGACAATGATAGCTCCAATGATGCTGGCACCGATCGCAAAGCCGATGCCTCGGAAAATTCCGCTTGCCAGCTGGTGTTTGTAATCTACAAGTAGGCTTAGCCGACGGTTAACATTTTTTAGTACTCCCAACTCTTCGTCGGTGTAATTTTTCTTAATTTTGTCAGATTTTGCTTTAACCATATCATCCTTGTTTCTGTGACTTATTTTAACAGAGTTTACGTGTATAATTTAAAGGACTAATTTAATGCATTGTGGAGGTTTCTATGAATAAAAAAGTATTAGCGATTGTTTTAGCAATAGTAGTGATAGGCGCCGGATTATTTATGTTTTTGGGTTCTGATGACGATGACGAGCCGAATGACGCTGTCAATACTGGCCAAGTCAACCAAGCAGAAAACGAAAACACTCAGCCTGACGGGGAAGATGCAGATTCTGAAGCAAGTGACGAAGCAGATGCTAGAGTAGCCTACACCGACAACGGCTTCGAGCCGAATGAACTAGCAGTAACAGTTGGACAGACCGTCATTTTTGTCAATAACTCGAGCAGGTCTATGTGGGTAGCGTCTGACGACCACCCAACACACACAGATGACCCAGACTTTGACGATGGACAAGGCGTTGGACCAGGTGAAGCTTTTGCTTACACGTTTGACGAAGTTGGCGAGTGGGGATACCACAACCACTTGAATGACAGCGACGAAGGAACAATCACTGTTACCGCAAACTAGTTAGATCGGTTTTTCGCGGACTTTTAGTAAGTAGAAGGTAGCAGTTACGACTGGGTGCAACACGAAGTAAACAATGCCGATTAGCAGGTATTGGTGCAATTCTAGCCGAACGACGAGCGTACTAGCCAGTAAACCGCCGATAACATAGTCGATTTGGTCGAACGGGAACCAGGTTTCGCCTGGTTTTACACCAGATTGTCTCTTAAAGAAACTTCTGACGGCATCACCGCCTAGTGCTCCGAATGTAAAAATAAAGCTCAGCCAGACTGGATTTACTGTGTTGTAATCGAAGTAACTTATGTCGCGGAAAAAGTCTGAGTGGTTGTACAGATAGACTTGCAACCCGACAAGCGGGATAGTAGTAATAAATGCGAAGATAAAGCCTCGCCAAGTTTTATGACTTCCAAATAATCGCTGACCTCTGAATTTCTTATTAAAATCCATAGGGTGATCGTAAGGTTCTAGGGCAGGGATTCTAGCCGCCGCAACGGGCATGGCGTTGGCAATTCCGGCAGGCATAAAAAACCATACGGCGCTTAAAATTGCATTAATCATCAATTAAGCATAACAAATTAGGCCATTATTGCTTAGTTTTAGGGCTCAGATGATCTGTAATAGCGATAAAGCGCAATAATGCAGTTAGCCAGCTGAGAGCACCAATTACCAGCACAGCGATGAGTGGGTGACCTGTCAGAAGGCCAATTATTAGGACTGTCATTCGTACCTGATACTGCATAAGGCCTTCTGCAAACGTCTGATGCGTCCTTTGTTGATTCCCGCCGGCCAATGCTATGGCAGTTTCGCCCTTAGCTCTCAGATAGCTGACCATAAAACTACCACCAAGAGCTACTGTGGCAGCAACCACACCAAAAACGTTTTGGTTGTCGGCAAAAACAAAGATCAAACCCAGGTAGATTAAGAATTCTTTAGCTCTGTCGGAGCTGGCATCGAGTAGCATGCCAGTTGTCGAGGTTTTGCTCTGGACTTTGGCAAGAGCGCCGTCGAGGGCGTCCATAAGCCCAAAAACGATAATTAGTACACCGGCTAAGACGTATTGTTCGTCAACCAGCGCGACAAGAACTCCGAAGTGTCCTAAGAGCGAAATCAGGGTAATAAATGCCGGCGAGACGCGCGAACCAGTTGCCCAGTCTAGTGCTCTGGCAACTTTGAGCATCTCCTGGCGGACTTTATCGGTCAGGAAGTTAATCATCTCAGCTATTATAACGTATCTGGGCTGTGGTATTGTTAGTCAAATGACTAAAGTAGTAATATTCGATTTTGATGGCACAATTTCTGACATCATGGAACTAGTGAGTGATATCGCAAATGATATCTTGCCTGACTATGGCCGACCGCAAGGGTTAAGTCAAAAAGATATTCAAACTTTAAGAACTATGACTATCCCTCAGGCTCTGCGGTACATGAAAATTCCTGCCTATCGCTTACCAAAGTTAGCTATCGTTGCCAGACAAGAGTTAACGAAGCGGATAGAAGAGCTTAAACCCATAGCCGGCATTACTGAAGTGCTAAAAACGATGAGCGATAATGATGTTGAGATGGGTATTGTCACTTCCAATTCGCGCAAAAACGTCATGTCGTTTCTTCGCAAGAATGATTTAAAGCATCATTTTTCATTTGTTGAAGCTGGAGCTTCAATTTTTGGGAAATCTCGGAATATCCGCCATGCCATGAAGAAACAACGCATAGATCGGGAAGACTGCATTTACGTAGGTGACGAAATTCGTGACATAGAAGCATGTAAGGCCATAAAATTGGATTGTATATCGGTCACATGGGGGGCAAATGCGAGATCAATACTAGAAAAGCGTAATCCCAGCGCAGTAATCGATGAACCAAAACAGTTGCTTGAGCTAATACTGCCCAATTAGTAACTTTAGTTTGGCTCATGTAAAATAATGCTCATGGTAGAAGGTATTTTGGTCGTGGTTATTTTGGTGCAAACTATTGCGCTCGTCTTTTTGTTCAAGAAAAATCAAGCGTCGCCAGTCGATGATTATATCAAGAAGGACATGGACAGCCTGCGTGATGGTATGGATAAGCTGCGCGAAGGCTTGTCGGACAAACTGACAGACAGATTAGACAAAAACCAAGCCATGATGCTCAACAGCCTGCAAAAACAGTTCGCTCAGAGTAGTAAGTTGGTAGGGGATGTCACACGTGATCTCGCTGAGCTCAAAGAGACCAACAAACAGGTCGTCAGTGTTACTGACGAACTAAAAACCCTGCAAAACGTGCTACAGAATCCAAAACAGCGGGGAGTCATAGGTGAATATTACTTAGAGTCGGTTTTAAACAACGTTTTGCCGCCAGACCGATTCAAGATGCAATACGCATTTGCTGATGGGCAGATTGTTGACGCTGCGATTTTACTCGAAGAAGGCAAGTTTTTGCCTGTAGATTCTAAATTCAGCCTAGAAAACTACAATCGCCTGGTTGAAGAGAAGACTAAGGACGGGCGGGATAGGCTAGTCAAACTATTCAAGGCAGACCTTAAGCTAAGAATCGATGAAACTTCTAAATACATTCGCCCAGCCGAAGGCACGCTTGACCACGCGTTTATGTTTATTCCATCAGAGGCGATTTATTACGATTTGCTAATAAACAAAGTTGGCTCTACGGAAGTCGGTGCTCGCGACCTGATAGACTACGCCTTCCGTGAAAAACATGTGATTATTGTAAGTCCTACAACATTCTTAGCATATCTTCAGACAGTCATGCAGGGTTTAAGAAGTCTGCAAATCGAACACAAAGCCAAAGAAATTCAGAAAAACGTGTCGAAACTGGCTAAACACGTAGCAACATACGACGACTTTATGGGCCGCTTAGGCAAATCACTTAGCGTGACCGTGAATCATTACAATAGTGCCCATAAAGAACTCGGCAAGATCGATAAAGATGTCATGAAGATATCTGGTGTTGCCAGTGGAGTCGACCCAGAACTTGTTGACCGCCCGCTGTTAGACGAATAGTTTCAAGACATATACGCGTTAGTTTTAGGCGTACCATTTTACATGCGCCAAGAACATAGTTACTATTGTATTAGCATATAAACTTAAGCGTATTGCGATGCGCTACGAAGTGTAGTTGATGATAAAAATTGAACTTGAAAAATTGCTTGCTGGTGACGTGAGCGTTGCTCCAAAGCAGATAGCAAAATACTCGCACGATACGAGCTTGTTCGAGATTGAGCCTGAGCTGATTGTCTACCCGAAGAACTCCGCTGATGTGTCAAAACTTGTCCGGTATGTTACAGCAAATAAAGCCGATCATCCTCAGTTGTCACTAACGGCGAGGAGCGGTGGAACAGATATGTCGGGTGGCGCAATCAACGACTCAATTATTGTGGTTTTTGATAAGTACATGCATAAGATTGGCGATGTCCGACACAGCTCGATTACCGCCGAGCCAGGAGCGTACTACCGAAAGTTTGAGAATAAAACCTTACGACACGATATGATAATGCCATCCTATCCAGCTTCGCGAGAAATTTGCGCCATTGGCGGTATGGTTGCCAACAATGCTGGTGGCGAAAAGTCACTGGCCTATGGCAAGACGGAGGATTACATCAACAGCCTTAAGGTAGTTCTTGCTGATGGTAATGAATATGTCGTAAAGCCACTTAACAAAAAGCAGCTGGCACAAAAGGTATCGCAACACGATTTCGAGGGGAATATTTACAAGCAAATGTACGAACTTGTCGAAGATAATTATGATGAGATTAAATCTGCGAAGCCACCGGTAACCAAAAATTCGACAGCCTATAACTTATGGAATGTTTGGGATCGCCAAACAGAAGTCTTTGATTTAACTCAGGTGTTTGTTGGCTCGCAGGGGACTTTGGGATTGATGACCGAGTGTAATTTGCGATTGGTAAGGAACAAGCCGATGACTGGCATGGTTGTGGCATTTGCTCATACCATGAAAGACCTTGGCCAAGTTATTAACGAAGTCAACAAACATAAGCCGACATCATTCGAGACTTTCGACGAGCATACAGTAAAATTTGCCTTTAAGTTTTTCTTTCAGTTTCGTAAAACCTTGGGCTGGAAAAAGTTCATTAGACTGGGTTTAAACTTATTGCCGGATCTGCGATTTTTTTTGAGAGGCATACCGAAGCTGATTTTGTTGATTGAATTCGAGGGCGAAGATCAAAAAGAAATCGACGACAAGCTTGGCGGAGTAATGATGGCGCTAGAAAAATTCGATCTAGAATTAGAATTGGCTCCGACAAAGAGCAAAGAAGAGCGCTTTTGGACTATGCGTCGAGAAAGCTTTAATTTGCTCCGAAAGAACGTCAAGAATACCCACACAGCTCCGTTTATTGATGATTTGGTCATTCCGCCCAGTCATTTGCCACAGTTTTTGCCGGAACTGAACAAAATACTCATAAAATATGAGCTTCTGTACACAATTGCTGGACACATGGGCGATGGAAATTTTCATATAATTCCGCTGATGGACCTGACTCAGGAATCTGAGCGTAAAAAAATCAAACCCTGTCTGCTCGAAGTTATTGCATTGGTCAAAAAGTATGACGGCACAATTTCTGGCGAGCATAACGATGGCTTAATCCGCGGACCTTTCATAAAAGACATGTACGGCGCAAGCATGTACAAGCACTTCAAAAAGGTTAAAAGTATTTTTGATCCTGACAACATCTTTAATCCGCACAAAAAAGCCGATGCTACGTGGGAGTTTTCGCAGGCGCACATTAGGGATCATTTTTAGCCATGAAAGTAGTAATTGTCGGCGGGGGTTTTGGTGGAGTTGATCTAGCTTTACTTTTAGCCAACCAAGAAGGAGTTGAGGTATCGCTGATCTCTAAGTCCTCTAATTTTGAGTATCATGCTGCGCTTTATCGTTCGGCTACTGGGCGTTCACCACGCGAAGTAGTTATTCCATTAAGCAATATTTTTGATATGCACGACAGAGTCGATATTATTCAAGCCGAAATTACTCAAATCGATCCAGATAAGAAACATGTAATCTCCGAAGATTCTGAGCAGTACCACTATGACTTATTAGTTTTGGCGGTCGGTCAGGAAATTAATTATTTTGGGATCGATGGTTTAGAAGAAAATTCGTATTCGCTCGATACCATAAAAAACACGATTAGATTGCGACAGCACATACGCGATGTCGTCGTGAACTCTAGCAAGCAGAAGCCTCATTTTGCGGTTGTCGGCGCTGGCGCCAGTGGAGTTGAGCTGTCTGCAGAACTAAATACATTTGCGCACAGTATTGCCAAGAAAAATAATCTCGAGCCAAAAGTCTTCAAAGTTAGCTTGATCGAAGGTGCCGACAGAGTACTTCCAGCTCTAAAACCCAAGATATCGGCCAATGCCCAGAAGCGATTACAAACTTTAGGCGTCGATTTAATGTTAAACCAAAAAGTCCAGTCAGCAGATAAGACAAGTTTAATTTTGGAATCTGGCAAACTCGAAGCCGACACAATCATCTGGACAGCAGGGAATCGTAATAATCATTTATATCGTTCTCATGAACATTTGTTTAAGTTTGCCAAGAATACTCGAGTGATTGTCGACAAACATTTACAGGTAGGCAAGGACATTTATGTAATTGGCGACAGTGCCGATACAAAATATTCTGGTATGGCTCAGACTGCATTGCACGACGCTGAATATGTCGCCGCAGATATAGTCGCGCAACTGAAGAATGCCGTTAGAGTGGCTTACGTGCCCAGAATGCCTATCTATATTGTACCGGTCGGGCACAGATATGCAGTTTTCCAGTCCAAGCACTTTACGCTTTATGGCTTCCCAGCTTGGATCATGCGCCGAGCAGCCGATTTTAGATTATTCACAGAATTCGAACCGTTAAAACGTGCAGTCAAAACCTGGCGAAAAGGCAACCAAAGAGCTGTCGATTATTAAAGCAAAAGAAAAATGCCCCATTGCTGAGGCACTTTTCTTGTTCTTTTAGCTTACGGCCTATAAAGCTGAAGCTAGATTGCCAACTATCATGGTGATAGCTAGGGCAGCAGAAATTAAACCAGTTTTGGTTTTTACGCTCTGCAGGGCAGTGGTGGCGCTTGTCATTTTTTGTTTTTCCTTCATTTTGTATATTTGTTTTAGTTGATGATATTTACAATATAACACGCTAGTGCTTATTTGTCAATATTATTTTATTATAAATGTTTTTGTTTGCGCTAGAATCTAGCTACTACATGCATAAGCATAACAGAATTATTTGTAGGATGCTACTTGTTTTTTAACAGATCAATTGTCAGCGCTGCAGTCCAAGAAAACGGCTCTATACCGATGCCAAATCCATCAACAGGCGAGAAGTATTCATGAGTGCCATAACGTGAGACTAATTCTAGCGAAACACTTCTAAGATTTTCTGCCTCCTCTTTAAAACCATATCGTTTAAGGCCATCAATTAACAGCCAGTTAGTGTTGATCCAAACTGGTCCCTGCCAATAACGACGTTCATCAAAGTCTGCCGAACTGATTGGCACTGTCGGTACACCAAACTTGGTGCCGTACTGATTTGGATTACGCATTAGGTCAACGATCCGCTTGGCTTTAGCTTGTGAGATTACGCCAGTATAAAGTGGCATAAGGCCAGCGATAGTCGGCTCAACCATAAGATCGTGCTGGACAAAGTTACGGCTGTAAAACATGCCAGTCTCATCATCCCAGAGCTCATTTATGGCTTTAGTGGCCATGTTCATTGAGCTCAGTAGGGGAGCCGGGATTTCTTCATCTATCTCTTTGGCGATTTCTTTTAAGATTGTGTTGGCTCTGATTAGGATTGAGTTAAAAAATACATCTTCTATCAAAAAATCAGATCTAGACAATATACGATCAATGTCGTAATTTTTACGACGGAGTCTACGAACGACGTTATATAACATTAAACCTTCAAGCGTGGTCATTCTTTCGTCGGCAGCAACTTGGGAAGTATCACGCCTAAAACGCTCAAATAAAGTATCTAGCCGAAGTGCTTCGACGGCTTTTATCCACGTTGGCATTTGGCTGTCTGCCATTTCATGCATCCATGGCGGCGTGTTGTCCATGCCAGTTTCCCAGGGGTGAATGTTTATAACCAAGCCAATTCCGTGCGGATCGCGCTCTTCGTACAACCAGTTATGATAGGCGACAAGTCTAGGGAAAAGCTTCCTATACCACTTAATTCTGTCAGCTTTTTTCATGTTCTTACCTACGCGAACAATAGCCTCAGCCAACATTGGCGGTTGAGTAATGCCAGAG
>JBGTET010000063.1:0-3550 GCA_041747695.1 Saccharimonadales bacterium (SeqCode) | reverse complement strand
CCATGATTAGTTTCATTTTTGGCAAAAATATCTTTGCCGCTGATTTATTAATAAAGGTCTCAAATGGTCCCAGGGCTTGCGGACACTTTATTACCGATACATTCATCATTAGAGCAGGCATTATTGTGGCAATATTGTAAATAAGAAACTTTGTCCTGCCATCTGCAAAAGTTATTCCCCCCTCGTCTAAAAGTACGTCAGTATTTGATAATTCATTTATGGCAGCTATTTTTTTACATAAAATACTTCGCATAAATGGTAGATATCTATATAGAAATGCTGCTGGATTAATTATGAGTGCAAGATATATTGGAGATGCATTTACAACTTTCAAAGATTTATACGTGTTCTGTTTGGCATCTCTTTCTGGGTACGTGCTTAGTAGAACAACTTCGGAACCAGGCAGATCTTTGTCTACAATCTGCACAGTTGCTTCTAGCATAGAAGCTGCGCCCTTATTTCCGGATAGAGCACCAGCAACAACAGCTATCTTCATTTGGCTTTTACCCTAACTAAAAGCCCGTAGACAGCTATTAAGATTACGTCGGCAACTATTGTATAAATTCTTGATACTATTGCCAAAGTTAAAGCTTCTGGCTGCCCAATTATCGGGCCCAGAAGAGCTGTAATTACTGCTTCTCGAACTCCCAAGCCACTCGGGACAAAGAGTGCAAGTATGCCAATTATTCCTGATAGCACATAGACCGCCCCGATAGCAATGTAGTCACTTGCTGGCGAAATCGAGAAGTACTGTGCTGCAATTAATGCAAAACCAATTGCGTTTAGGAGTCTGGGAACATAATACTTTAATTGCAGCTTGGCTAAGGTCGGGCCAGATAGTAAATATTCTTCTCCCGACATTGGTTTGTTAAAAAATTTCGAAAGCCTAACCAGCAAGGGATTAAAAGTTTTACTGCTGGCAATTAATACAACCTGTGCCAACAAAACGATCGGAATGAGTACAAAATATTTTGCGCTTTCTCCTGGTAATAGTATGAAAATTATTGGAAGACTCAGAGTAAACGAAGAAATAGCTAATAGAACATTCTCATAAATAAATGAGGCTGATATGACTTTTTTGGAGAACTTATTCTCGACACCCCAAATGAGCTTGCCAACTACCGACCCTACTTGCCCTGGAACATATTTGAGCAACCAAGATTTAGTGTGTACGGCTGCAGCTTCTATGGGTGATACCGTCTTTCCAGTAAGCTTTTCTAGAATTTCTCCCCAATACAATCCCGACAGTGGAACTGCGCCGACAAACAACATTAAGATAATTACAGAATATCCATCAATTACTAGATTTACTTCCTTTAATTCTGCCCAGTTCTGCGACACTGCTCGAGCAAAGAAGGCAAGCGCAAGACCAACGAACAATATCGATATGAATGTTCGTACATATTTTATGTTTACGGTATTAATTTTAATCCTGCTCTTTCGCTAAAACATTATACGAACGCATTGTATCCAGTTCTTTTTTCTGTGAGTATGCAACCTTTCCCTTAGGATCTGGGTAACCTACAGCTATCAGCATAATTGGCCGCTCGTAGTCTTCTAGCCCTAGTGTTTTTTGCATCTTTGCTTCTAGTGGTTCAAAATCTGGCCAGTTTATTGCACTAGCACCTAATCCTAATGTTTCTACCGCAAGTAGAAATGACATAGCGGCGAGCGAGCCATCAACATATATAGCGTGCCTATCCCTAGGGCTAAAATAGCTATCTTGTTTACCCACTACTACAATAATTGTCGGGATGTTGTCTGCGTAACCAGCTGCTCCAAAGGGCAATTTTGAGACTATCTTTACCATTGCTGGATCGTCAAAAACTCTGAACTCGTATGGCATTCTATTACATGCGGTTGGCGATTGTCTGGCCACCAGTATAGCTTTGTCTATCAGGCTGCGTGGTACTTTTTTATCTTTGAACCATCTGACTGATCTTCGTCGCATGCTTAATTGCAACATTTGCTCATAGCTAATATCTATCTCCTGGCTGGCTTGTCTTTCGTAAGGAACCTTGGCTTGTAGATTTGCGCTCTCTGCAAAATCAACTTTATGTTCGTTAAATTTATCTTCATATACCTTTGTCTTTTCATTGCCTTTTATGGACTTAAAGTATTCTGTTAAAACATCCTGTGCCCATTTGAGTTCATTGTTATCAATTGCTGTAGCATCGGCTTTGAATGATTCAGTGGCATCGCAAAAAAAGTCGACCGACTCACCAATATAATCAAGTGCAAACAAGTCTCTGCGCGGTCTCATCAGTATGCCCTTTTCTAGCCTGTGAATATTCCTTCGCAAGTGTGATCGTGAGCGAGACTTTGTATCGCTGAGGTTTTTATAATATGAATACCTTCCGTTCAAGACAGCGTATTGTTCTCTGTTAAAAGTAAGGAAGCCAAAAAAGCTATAAATTGTACTAGTTAGTCTATTGGCCGAAGCAAAAGCCAGAATATACCTATTAAATGTGTTGTATGTTCGCCGAATATGCTTGTTCGCTAGAGCTGCGTAAATTAAAGACTTAACTTTCTTCAGCATTGCAGCTTAGTCTTTCTTATACTTAATTTGTTTACTGCTTTGGAGGATTTTTTCCTGATTCTTAAGCATACGATCGAGCATGTCGGCCACGAGTCCAATAACCCATATTATTATTCCCAGAGTAAAAAGATACACGCCGAGCAGACCCAATGATGTATATGGTGTAGTCTGGGTAGTTCTAAGCCAATGGACTCCGACAAAACCGGCCGAGATTAATCCTACAATAAATGGCAGTAGCCCCAACATAAAGAAAAATTTGAGTGGGGCAAAGTCTCGAAACGCTCTCAGGATATTTAGAGCGCTGTTGCTCAAAAACTGGAAAAAATTGGTTACTACCCGTGATTTGCGACCAAGATAATAAGTCACGTCAATCGGCATTGCTTCTATGTTCATCTTTTTGATTGCTAAAAGCTGGAATGATTCTTGAGTGTATGTGTATTGACTGTTGATGTTCAGTGCTAACATAGCTTCTCTATTATATGCTCGGAAGCCACAAGTTACGTCGCGAAAATTCTGTCCCGATAGCGCACCAACAATCCATGACCCCAAACGATTTGCGTGATACTTAGCTTTTGGCATGTTTTTTGGACGACGCTGTCCGCCCGTCTTGGAATCAGTAAACCTATCAGCTGCCACAAAGTCAGCTCTGCCGGAAATTACTGGCTCAACTAACTTCGGAATGTCTTCTGGTTGGAACTGTAGATCGCCGTCGATATTTACAGCAATGTCGGCACCGTTTGTTAGTGCCCAATCCATAGCCTGCTCAAAACGGTAAGCTAGGCGTTTTTGGTTTACGCCTTCAATAACTTCTGCTCCGTGCTTTCGGGCAATCTGTGCTGTTTTATCTTTGCTACCATCACTAATAACCAATTTTTCAACGGAGTCAACGCCGTCAATTTTTCTGGGCATACGGTCAAGTAGCTCACCGATTGTTTCGGCTTCATCCTTGCAAATCGAAAATATAACTAACTTCAACAATTTTTCTCCTGCGAAATCTGTTATTGGAGTATA
>JBGTET010000062.1:0-8965 GCA_041747695.1 Saccharimonadales bacterium (SeqCode) | reverse complement strand
CATGCATGTGTTTTTGAGCAAGTCACGCTCTTTGAGTGTTTCGTAAAGTTCGTGACCTTCACGAATACGCTCACCAATACCTGTAAAGAAAGCTAAGCCAGAACCGGACTTGGCAACGTTGTGGATTAGCTCCATGGTTAGAATAGTCTTACCAACACCGGCGCCACCAACAATGCCGATTTTTCTACCCTTAACAAATGGCGTAAAGAAATCGATTACTTTGATGCCAGTTTCTAGAATTTCTGGTTTGCGGGCTTTAAATTCATTTGAGCCTTTGCTGATCTCAAAAATGTTTTTGCGCGGAGTGTCTTTGGGGGTCTCAATTTTGTCTAACGGCTCACCCATAGCATCAAAAATTCGCCCGATGGTTGCGGGACCTGTCGGAACTTCAATACCATGATACGAACGTACGACTTCCATGCCTTTATGGAGGTCTGTGCTCGAGCGAATATTCAAACAGTTAGCCGTTGTGTCATCGATAAATGAGTCGACTAACAGTGGTGCCTTTATGTCATTCTGAGCAAAAACCAATTCGCCAAGCTCTGGCATCTCGTCAAGAAACTCAACTTTAACCAGAATGTCTTTGATGACTCTAATTTTGCCAATATTACTCATACTCGAGCCTTCTTCATGCCGTTAATGATTTCTTTTAGGCGCTCATCTCCGAGTGCTCGCTTGGCGCGGTTATACTGTAAGTGAACCTCGTCAGAGTTATCACGCGCTTTGTCATTTGCGGCGGTCATGGCTCGGAAACGACTGGCATATTGCGCCAGCTTAGATTCTAAAATTACCTGCGACAAGGCAATTGTCAGCATGGATCGCTCAAGGTGGTCAATCACCGCAAATGTTGTTGGTTCAAAGATATAATTATCCTCGCTAATAACTTCTGTTCCGGCCTTAACTTCCTGTCCGGCTTTTTGCACGGCTGCCATCAAACTGATCTTTTTAACATCCTGAATCATCAACGAAACATAGGTCTGGTAATAGGCTG
The DNA here is from genome assembly GCA_041747695.1 of Saccharimonadales bacterium (SeqCode). Lineage (GTDB taxonomy): Bacteria > Patescibacteriota > Saccharimonadia > Saccharimonadales > JBGTET01 > JBGTET01. Next base: position 7,974 of record JBGTET010000062.1, on the reverse strand, counting down.
TAGTTGTTTTATACTTTTGAACTTCCTCGATTATTGGTATCACATTGATGTTTTTATCCTTAACAGGCAGCTTAAAGTAGCGCTTTATCACAATGCCTCTTTGAGCAAGCATAACGGCACCGTGATGCCCAATCACAATGATGTCGTGTTTTTCCTTGTCAAAGTGAGAGATTAACCAGTCAATCAGTTTTTGGTCAATGTCGCCACTAAAGCCACCTTCGGCAGTAATCACGATCATTAATTCTTTGTCGATTATTTCCGTTTCATTGGCCCCGCGGCCGTAACCAAAGTCTTGCCCGACGCGAACCTGCGAGTAAATTCTCCAAAGTTCTTGGAAGAAATCTTTCGACTGTAAAACCTGATTTTTAATCTGAGAAATTCGCATACTAGCAATGCCTTCAAGCACACTAGTTAGCTCGACTATGGTGTCGACCTGATGTATTACTTTTTGGATTTCTTGTGGTCGTGACATCTACTTTTTCTCCACAGCTATTTGCTCTGCTTGCTTAGCCTCTTCGGGCTTGGCTTCAGTATTATTCGTTTCGGGATTTGCTGGAGTAGCCGGTGCTGGCCTTGTGAGTTCTTTTTTAAGCTCTATCGTGGTCTCCGAAATTAACTTCTTCAAAACTTCATCAAATTTCTTTTCGTCAGTTGCCTTGCTGGATATTTCTTTGACGACTTTTTTCATTTTTGGAATATCAACTACAGTTCCCTGCTCAACATCTAGCAATGCTTGCATCAATAATTGCTGTTCTATCAAGTTGTAATACTCGCCCGGTGCTTGAGTCATCATTTCGAACAGTTGTTTACCTTTTTCTAAGCTATGGCGAGCATCAAGAGCAAGTTCAGAACCGAAGTGAGAGAATTCTTCGGCCTGTCGATAGCTAGCCAGAGTTTTCATGATCTGGCTAGCAATGTTTTTTTGTCGTTCGTTCTGGCCACGGCCACCAACACGAGTTACAGATAGACCGGTGCTAATTGCTGGCCTTATGCCGTTTCGAAAACTTTCCATGTCTAGGATGTACTGTCCGTCGGTAATAGACATAATGTTTGTCGGTAAAAACGCCGTCACATCACCGCCGGTAGCTAAGACAATAGGTAAACTGGTTAATGTTTTGCCTGTTGATTCCAATCGGCCAGCGCGTTCGAGCAAACTCGAGTGGGCATAGAACATGTCACCTGGGTACGAATCTCGTCCTGGACTGACAGAAGCTAGCAGTGAAATTTCTCGATAAATCTGGGCATGAGATGTTAAGTCGTCATAAATTATGATCGTGTCTTGCTCGAGCTTTTGCCACAAATATTCCGCATGAGAAACTGCTACATAAGGGTTCAAGTAAGATGTAATCAAAGAATCGAACATTGTCGAGACAATCACAATAGAATTCTTGAGTGCATCGAATTCTTTAAGCTTTAGCAGCAAGGCGTCGACATCATCGCGGCGTTTGGCAATCATCGCGTAAACAACTACTCGTCCGGAATCTTTCTGGTTTAGGGCAAGCTGGGTTAACAGTGTGCTTTTACCAGATTTATCGTCGCCAAGCGTAGCAATGCGCTGTCCCAGAACCAGTGGAAATAGTGTATCGATTACAGTAATGCCGCTCTCGAGCTGTTCGTCCAACTGCTTACGATCTATCAGCGGTGGCGCTGACTGAAAGACTTCCCAAACATCGTCAGGCGCAATTGGGCCTTTGCCATCTAGCGGTTCGCCGTTGACTGAAATGACGCGACCAATATAGCTTTTACCAACTTTCGTATAAAGTTTGTTACTTTGGAGCACAACTGCCATGCCCGATGTCGGTGACTTTGTGCCAAGGTGCAAAACCACGATGTGATCCTCGTAAACTTGGTGGACTAGACCCTTGCTGCCATCGGCAAACATGACCAAGGCACGTACGCTGACAGGCTGCATGCCTTTAACTCGAATTAGAAATTTCTCAACCGAACTGACCTCACCAACTGGGTTGCCCTTTTCGACTAGGTTCTGGAAATGTTTTTGGGCGCTCATTATTTTTTCGGCTCCGTTGCGCCTTCGGCGACTGAGACAGGAAGCGCTTCTTCAGCCTTTTCGCCGACTTTTTTAGATAAAACTTCACGGAATTTATCGGTACTACCTAAGATGTTTTTTCGCAGGCTAAAATCATAGCGATTGCCATTTGTGTTGACTATGCAACCTCCTGCGATCGATGGTTGAATGCCCACTTGAATCAATAAATTAGGGTCAATCTCTTTTCGGAACCAACTGACAATTTTTTGCTTTACAGCATTGTCAGGTTCTGACGCAAAAGAAATTCTTAGTGACGGCGCAGCATCTCTCATTGCACCAAGCTCTTCGATAAGCTTAGTCACCGAAGCCGAATCCATCATTACCTTGTTAGCTACAATAAGTTCATTTGCGAGATCAGACAGGGCTGGCAATGACTTGGTTTTACCAGTTTCTTTGTTTACAACTCGAGCCTGAATCATTTGCTCAGACAAAGCTTCTAGCTCACGTTGAACTTTAATCAACTCCTTTTTCCCAGTTAGCGAAACAGGCAAAATAAGGTCGGCCATTTTAAGCACCTCCCTTGATGTCATCCAAAATTGCTTGTTTATTATCTTCTAGGTTGTGGAATATGTAATCCAGTTGGTCGCTTAGGTCAATTTCTGAGCCTATTGCCTCCAAGATATAGTGATTCAGAATTTCCGCCATCTGGTTTTCGAATCGCTCCATAATCAGAACTTTTTCTTGAGCAACTCTTTCACCCAGCTCTTTTTGAAGCAGAGTTCTTTGTTCTTCGATCGCTTGCTGAGTTTTGGTTATTGATTCAAGCGCCAGCTCCTTAGCGCTCTCGATAGAAACTTCATACTTGCCGAATTCCTCTTTCAGAACTCGAGTAATCTCGGTCTTCATGTACTCGTTCAGTTGCGAGGTTGTTAGGCGAAGATCATGCTGCAAGAACATTGCGTTATCACTAATAATTTTCTCAAAGTGCAAGCGACCACGATTTCGCAGCTCTTCGCGGAAATCATCGTTAAAGATGTGCTCAACATCTTCTTTGGCCTTCTCGATTAAATCGCCTTCAATTTTTTTGCTTGACGAACCCCCACCTTTGCGCAAATTCCAGGCCACCCAAATAACGGCTAACGTTGCTGATAGTATTGCTCCGACTAATACTGCAAACTGCGAATCATCCAAGATTGGGCCCACCCATTTTTAGTGTCATAACTTTGGTACCAATTATAACCCGAATCACCCCTGAGTGAAACTAGTATAGATTTTTGGCTGCAGTGGCGGCAGTTTTTATTGATTCACTGACGCCCAACCACCAACCTCTTGGGGTTAAATACCATCTTTCTGGCCAACTACTATCGCTTGATGAATGGTTTAACACCACGACTTCATCGTCTAGTTTATCTTTGAATTCTAAATAAGCACGACGCTGGTGATACGGTGAGGTTACCAAAATGATGGTTTTGTATTTTGTGCTGTCTAAAATTCCTTGTGATCTAAGTGCGTTCTGGGCAGTATTTTTTGACTTCTCTTCGATCAAAATATCAACTTCTGGGACACCAGCATCTAGTGCCGCCTTTTGCATAACCAGCGCATTAGACGGGCTTAGCGGATCAAGCGCCGCACCTGAGAATAATATTTTTGGCGCCAAGCCTTGCTTGTAAAGATCTACTGCCTCTAATGTTCGAGCTTGAGTGTCGCCACCGCTAATTGCCACAATCACATCAGCTTTTGTCAGCTCGTCGCTCGGACTTAGGTAGTAATTTATACCCATAATTAGCATGATGATCGCAGCTACAATAGACAGAATAACTAATGTGATTTTCATACTAATGCCCCGGTGACTTGCTTAAACTTTGTTAAAAATTCTTCAACATGAGCTTCGGTTGTTACTCGTCCAAAACTCAGCCGAATCGAGCCCTTTGCCTCGTCTTCTGTCCTGCCCAAAGCTTTGATGACGTAAGATGATTCATCACTAAGTGCGCTGCAAGCAGCGCCAGTTGCACATTGAATTCCAGCTTCATCCAGCATCATCACGACACGTTCACCATCAATTCCTGATAGTGAAAAATTTACATTGTTTGGTAGTCGATGCTTCTTTGAACCATTGATCTGTAAATTCGGGTACTCAGATTCTAGTTTAGAGAACAGTTCTTTCTGAATTTGTCCAAGTCGATGGGACTCGTCCTTACGCATGACCTGCGCCTCTTCTAGAGCTTTGGCAAAACCAACTGCATTCGACACATTTTCTGTGCCGCTTCTTAAGCCCCGTTCCTGGCCGCCGCCATCCATTTGTGGCTTTAGTTTTACGCCGGCACGAACGTACAAGATTCCAGATTGTTTTGGTCCGTACATCTTGCCGCCATTTAGAGTAAATAAATCGACACCAAGTCGTGAAACATGCAGATCCAAATAATTGCCCGCCTGCGCACCATCACTGTGCAACCAAAGCGGCAAATCATTGCCAGAATTTTTGCGTACTCGTAGCACCTTTTCTAGCATTTGGCTAATTTCTGACAAGTTCTGAACAACACCAATTTCATTGTTGGCGTGGATAACACTTATCAGAACGGTTTTGCCGTCTATCAGTTCTTCAAGTTTTTTAAGATCGATAATTCCCTGCTCATCTACAGGCGCGGTTTTTGCTGTGTAGTTTCCAGCTGTGTTTCTAATCGCCGAGTGTTCAATTGCACTAATTACTACATTAGAATCAGGGTATAAATCCATGACGCCTTTTATGGCTAGGTTGCAGCTCTCGGTTGCTCCAGCCGTAAACACAATTTCGTCAGGTCGAGCACCTAGAATCTGGGCGACATGGTGACGAGCCTCTTCAATTTCTTGCCTGACAGCTTTGGCATCAAGATAAATTGCTGAGGGATTATAAAATTGCTCAGTAAAAAATGGCTGTATTGCACTCAAAACCGAATCACTTACAGGAGTGGCTGCTGCATAATCTAAATAAACACTAGTCGAATCGCTCATGTGGGCTTAAGTATAAAGAAATAAACAGTAGCCAGCTAGTAGGTTGGTGTTACTTAGGCGTTGAAAGGTTGGCCATAAACGCTATGGGCAACATTTTGGTAATAGAGTTTGCAGGCTTTGGCTAAGTTATGCAGTTCGCCGCCTGTTATGTAGGTGTACTGGTGGCCGTCTTGGATTTTCATTACGCCACTTGGGCGAACTTCATATCTAGTAGTCAGCGACTTTGCACGTCCGTTTTCGTCTGTCCATTCTTCGTGCCAGACCCAAGTCTTACTGTCTAGGCAAAAGAACTCTCGTCGATGTCCTTCTGGAACTGGTCCGAATAATTTACTGCCGATTTTTGATTCAGCTTTAATAAGATCACGTTCAGTGATTCTGCGTGGCTTGATTGATACACCCATTTTACTGAGAAGGTTGGTGATCATTAGTCATTTACTCCTTCGGCAGCTAGGACACTGTTTCGCAAAGCAGTCATTGCTTCTCCAATTCCGCCCATTGCAAGCATGGCCTCGTGATCACTCCCGAGAGGAATTTCAAGATTAAACTGTTGGGTTAGACTGTCAGTCAATTAGACCTCCATTTTAAACAACTGGTTGGCGTTTGCGGTCGTAGCATCAGCTATTTCTTGCAAACTTTTCCCCCGTTGCTTAGCAATAAACTCCGCAATATGCACAACATATTTTGGAGCGTTTACTTTACCACGTTCAGGTACAGGAGTCAAGTAGGGAGCGTCAGTTTCTAGCACCATAGACTCCAAAGGAACGTTTTTTATAACCTCTTGCGTCTCGGGATCGGCAAATGTTGCGATTCCGTTCAGCCCCACATATAAGCCTCGAGATAATACTCCTTCTAAATGAGCTTGTCTAGAGCTAAAACTGTGCACCACACCCCTGATGATCTGTTGTTTAGAGTGATATTCGTCACACATTTTAAAGAAATCACTAAAGGCATCGTCTGGATTGTCTTTGCTGCCCCTGATATGCAGTGACATTGGAAGTTGATTGGAAATTGCTAGATCAATTTGGTAGCGCAGAACTTCTTGTTGCACGTCTCGCGGTGAATGCTGATACCAGTAATCCAAACCGCATTCGCCGATGGCTACGACTTTAGGATGGTTTAACAGATCTTCTAGTTCTTTAATGTCCCCGGCTTTTTCGGCTTCGTGAGGATGAACTCCAACAGTAGCCCAGAACAACTCATCAGTTTCGGCCATTGCGATCGCCAGTTTCGAATCGGCTACATCCTCACCAACCAGCAAAATCTTAGAAACTCCGGCATTTTTTGCAGCGGTAGTTTCTTGGGCTGGATCCAGCTTGTAGCCAACTGAATGGATATGACAATGCGTATCGACAAACATTACATGTTATCTGTTAGAAACTGCTTGAGAGCATCGAGGTCTTTTACGTCGGCATCGTACCAATACGACTTGATGCCTAGCGACTCAGCACTTTTTACAGCATCAGGATTATGCTCAAAATAAATAACGTCGTCTTCGCCCAGGTTAAAATGCTCGAGCATTTTCTTAAAGTAAACAGGGTCAACTTTGTCAGGATTATGCTTTAGTGTAAAAATTTCGTACGGCAAGTCTTTATCAAGCCCATACGTTATAAATTGCTCGTCGTTTGCGTTTGTTAAGATTATTTTTCTGTTAGGAAAAGTGTCGAGCAATTGCTGCATTTCGGCTAAGACACCTTCACCTTCAATTATTAGCGTATCGACTGCATCAACTAAAATTACTTTCATATGGTTTTAGCCTCTGTATATTTGTGAATCCTAGGGAAGAGTGGACCATCGTAATCGTTAATCACGCCCTCACCAAAAGTCTTGATGATTTTTTCGCTAGATGTCGGCATGAACGGCTCGAGCAAGTCTGCAATTTGCAGAATTGAACTAACAGCATAGGCCAAGACTTCGCGAAGATGCTCAGCATCCGTTTTGGCCAAATCCCAAGGGCGTTCGGCGTCAACGTAATGATTTAGGCCACGAATTAACGTCCAGGCGTAGTCGATGGCTTTGTCAAAACGGAATTCAGCAAAGGCGTCGTGGTATGGCCCGGTATCGTGTTTAGAACTTGGGATATCGCCAATCAAGCCTTTTTGGTAGCGATTTATCATCGAAGCTACTCTTTGAACCAAGTTGCCCAATTCGTTACCAAGTTCGCCATTATAGGCATGTTCAAACTTCTCCCAGGTAAAATCGCCGTCTTCGTTGCTTGGAATGTGTTTGGTGAAGTAATATCGCATGGCATCAGATCCATAAGCAGAGACAATCTCGCTTGGCGCAATGCCCGTACCCATCGATTTACTCATGATTGTGCCGCCAGAAGTGACATGCCCATGTACATATATAGATTTAGGTAGTTCTAAGCCCAAACCAAGCAATATTCCAGGCCAAATAATCGAGTGAAAACGGTTAATGTCCTTGCCAATAACATGAACATCGGCAGGCCAATAAGTCGCGAAGTCTTTGCCTTCAGGATAACCCAGTGTAGTTATGTAGTTCATCAAGGCCTCGAACCAAACATAGATATTCTGAGTTTTATCGCCAGGAACAGGAATGCCCCATTCAACTTTGTCGCTCGGGCGAGAAATAGAAATATCAGTTAGTCCACCCTCGAGGATGTTTAGCATTTCGTTGCGCCTAGTTACCGGCATGACTTTTATCTGCTCTGACTTTATGGCGTCGAGGATTCGTTCGTTGTACTTCGACAATTTAAAGTAATAGTTTTCTTCCTCAAGCTCTTGTAGTCGCTTGAATCTTTCGGGATCTTCTTTTTCGATTCTGCGGGCTTCTTCTGGGGTCACAAAGGTTTCTTCTTTTTGATCATACATCCCTTTGTAAGTACCTTTGTAGATATCGTTCTTTAATGCTGTCCAAATCAATTGTGCCCGTTTTTGGTGGTCTGGGTCAGTTGTGCGAATAAATTTAGAGTAATTAACATGAAGCATTTCTGTCATATCGACAAAGCTTTGCGTAATTTGGTCAACATAACGCTCAAC
>JBGTET010000061.1:0-9151 GCA_041747695.1 Saccharimonadales bacterium (SeqCode) | reverse complement strand
AGTCACCAGATTCAAATTCTATCGAGCTTGGTGCAATAAAGTCTCGAAGTGCCGTAACGCCTTTAAGGAACTCGCCTTCAACTTCCATTTGCTCGCGGACTTGCTGAGCTTTGGCGATATCGACTGGGTCAATCTGTGGTTTTTTCTTAAGAAGTCCCATGATTAAAATCCCGCCTGATTTAAGTGCGGCTGCTGAGCTTCGCCATCACCCTTAGTGACTACGGGCGCTTCTAGGTCGGCAACGGGCGCAAGGTGCTGGCGCGTGGCAGTGTCTGGGTTGTAGGCATCATAAAACAACTCAATTAATTCCTGAGTATCAAGCGGAACAGCCTGCAAGCCCACCTGAGCCAAGCCAGCCATGACTGCCTGCACACGATTAGACAGCTCGGTCTTGGCGGTGTTTAGATCCTGCTCGTCTATGTGTACTATTGGCTGCGAGCTCCCAAAAACATTACCGAAGAACTTCTTGCCGCTACCAACCATCTTGTTAGCCGAAATAGGTGGCTCAAAAGGCACAATAACGTAGAAGTTTTTATCCATAATATTGGCTTGGGCAACCAGATCATCGATAAAGTAAATGTAATCTTCCATCAGCACCGCTAAGAGCATGTTATTTTGCTGTTCTTTCATTGAAGTTAGACGTTCAAGGTAGGGGCGCATATCGATTTTTTGCGAGCGGATGTAAATTTGTACCGGAAAATACAGCGAGTTAATAAACCCCTGATATCCGGCCTCAACGCCTTCGCGCTCCTGAGGGCTCATAAGATCAAAGTTGATCGATTTTGTGTAAACTACGGCTCTAAAAGTCCCGTCGTTCATAATCATGATTCCGTCACGAATTTCGGATATTAACAGAGTATTCTGAGTGCTGTTAGGGTTTGATTTACCAGGGTTAAGTGGCTCAGCTTGCGGTTGTACATTGCCAACACTTGGCTGGACAGAAAATGGTTGGTGAGCAACCGGATTTGGCGGCACAATCACATTGTCTGGCGTAGCTTGTCCGGGCGCTGCAATTGGCGCTTGAGGAATAGGCGCAGGAGCTGGCGCTGAACTTGGTATATTACTCGGCTGCTGATCATTAACTGGAGGCATTAATAATGGATCCCTCGGTTTTAGCGACCTTGGAGCGAAATGCTATCGCCACTCTCGAGAATTTTATCAGCCTCTTTAGCAATAGACTCTACGCTTCGGTCGTTATTTGTTGATAGGTTAAGTATATCAGTTGGTACATCTGTTGTCATTACGCTTGCGCTTGGTTGTGGAGCGGGTGGATTCGGTGCTGGATTATTGCCCAGTGGTTGAATGACATTTTGTTGCATCGTAGGCGTGCCTTGGTAGTGAATTTCTGGCAAACCTTCGTCAGAATCGTCATCTCTTACAGATGCGTGAGGGGCTGGATTTTTTTGCTGCATTTTTTGTACAGCCTGGTCCTTGGCTACTTGCTGCATGGTCGAGGTTTTTTCGGCTATGGTTTGCGTAGCAGACGTAGCAGCGTAACTCATTATGTCGTCAGATTCGTGGATCTCGGTCGGTTCTTGTTGGATTGCCGGCACGACCAACCTGTCGCTTTGGGTCAGATCCATTGCCATGGCTCCGCTGTCTTGCAGGCTAGCGTTCTTGGCCGACCAGCCTCTTGTATCCATAAGTTGTCCGAGTGTTTTTAGCCTGTTTTTAACTTCCATGTTATTCATGTTGTCGATAGCTATTCCAGCGACCTGTTTTGGGGCTGTAATTATGACAGTTTCTAGTATTCCGTCTTTGTCCCAGATACGTTTACGTGGCTTAAAATAGAATCTTAGAATTGCCGAAACGTAGGTCTCGACCGACTGATCTTTGCGACGATAAACTCCAAAGAACAAAAAGACTAGAAAAACTGGCAATGGAATTATGGCTAAGAATATAGAAACTCGCATCAACATGACCATGATGAATCCGATAAAACCGGCTATCAAAAGTAGAACCAACTGCTTGAAGGTAAATGGACCAACAAGTTTGTCTTCGGCTTCTACATCTTGGGGGACTTTGTATACAGACATTTGTTAACCTATAATACCCTTCCGCTCGTAGGGTCAAACACCTTGTCAAAAGCAGCTTGATCTGCAGGGCTAAGCGCTTTGCGAATATCCTGCACAGAACTGGAGTTGATTTGGCCGCGTGTTTGGTCGCTGCCTGCAGCATCAATGTAACGCTGGGCAAGTCTTTGTACGTTTGCGGCTTGCCCTGCGGCATCAGATGTAAGGGTACCCTTTGCAGCATCATATTTTTCATCCACGCTCAACATGTCCCTAAGTGCACTCTTCTTAAAGCCAAGCACAGATTCGATATCCATTTCTAGCGTGCTCTTTACGCCTTCCGTGCCAAGCCCCTTGTATACGTGAGGCATATCACCGCCAAACGCGCCCTTGTTGTCGCTTAGAACCTTCTGAGCAAATTGCTGCTGTGCGGCAGTAGCTGTAGTATCTGCGCGCTTTTCGACGATTCCCCTAAGAACTCCAACAGCTCCCTCATCAGTGCCGTAAAGTGTGGCCAACTGAGTGGCTGCGGCTCGCTTTTGACCTTCATTATACCTACCTGTATCATCTGTTGCTATCTCAGACAACTTGCCGACAACATAATTGTCTATCTTACCGACTTTACCTGCCTTAACTGCTTCACCGCCCTCTGCTCTCCATTTTGCGATTTGATCTTCGCCCAAAATTTCAGAAGCAGCCTTTTGCTCATCCTCAAGCTTTCTTATACCTTGCTGAGTTCTGGCTCTTGAAGTAACCATACCCTTTCCGGCCATTCGTCCAAGTCGCCCGCCTCGATTGACCGCACTTATAGCTCGATTACCTCCTACATCCCAAGCTTTGCCTTTAGCATGGAGCTTGGCCTTTCCGGCAAGATCAGAATCCATAACTTTCTTGGTACCGTCTTTAACACCATTCATAATTCCTACAACTGATCCCATTGCCTGTCCAGCAAACTTCAGTACCTGCGGGGCTACAAAGAATGGAACAAATAATACAATTGTGGCAATAATGCTTCTCAAAAATGCATTGCCAAATATGCTCGTGCCCGAGTCATTTATAACGCCAGCAAATAGCTGTCCGGACGCCAGGAATGCCGCCATTATCGGATACATCGCTAGTAAGCCAAAATACCACTTCCACCATTTCTTAAAGTACCCATCCGTTCCCGGCAAAATAGCTAGAGCGAATGCGACTGGCGAAACAACAATCAACATTAGGATTCCGACATCTCGGATCAAGAAGACGCCAATTAGAATCACAATTCCGGATACCGAGAAGAAAAGAGCTAGCGCTAGCAAAATTATAACTACCAAACCAGAGCCAACAGCTACAACCCCTTCGGTTATCAGCCCGTTAGGGGTTCCGCCGAAGTTACCAAATAGTGACGGTATGGATATAAGCTCTCCGTCTAGAGGCAGCAACATTATATTTTGCACACCAGCACCCACCTCGTTAGAAATCTGCAAAGCCGTAATAGACAAGAAGAACGACAGCTGGACCAAGATTGCCACGATAAATAGCCGAGGCAGTAATTTCCTGACATCATATGCACTCATCAGGTTGCCAGTCGCGGCACTATAGATAACGATAATAAAGGCAATAACAAAGATCATGTTTGCCATAAGCCTAAAGCCACTCCAAATTTCTCCTAATTCATCAGCTTCCGAGAGGTCCAGGCGCAGCACTGGCTCCATTGCATTCTTATATATCCAGTCTAAAAACTCATAAGCGTGCTCTATAACAGGGCACAAAATCCAACCAAAAGTTGAACCGCTTTCACCGGCGCAGGTCTTTGTGTCGTCCACGCTGTCTGGCTGTTGATCGGGATTGTTGTTAACGATTGCACCAGCTTCGTTTGAAAGCACCCCCTCATCATCAATTGACAAAAAAGTACTAAATATCCAATCACGGTTAGCCTTTATCCAGCCACAATCTACTATGGCGTCATGTCGATAATTACTAACCCCGTGGCCAAAATCACGACCTAACGGTATAAAGTCGCTCGCCTTATTATCTCCTGTTCCGGTGCTAAAATTTCCCCCTACATCACCACCACCGCCGTAGTCAAAGCCAAGATCTAGAATCCCTAGAAATGCCTTTCCAAAGATCTCTCCTAGCTCGATTACTTCAGCTACATCGCCCGCACCGACACCTGAATTGAGTTGCGCATAAATAGTTGTACCGTCTTCAATTTTAGCGCTGAAGTCGTCTCCACCTGGGTCGTAGTTTGAAGATGGCTCTTCGTTCGAAAATGTGTAGCATAATGTAAGAAACGGCTCAACCACACTGGCTTTTTGTTCGTCTGTGCCCTCGTCTCTTGCGTTGCGTAACTCCACAGCTCTAGCTCGCAGAGCCTCAACATTTTCTTTCTTAACGCTTCCTGATGGCTCATCACCTTTGTCAGTACATCCTTGCCCAATTATTGCCTCACAAAATTTATTCTCTATTCTTGTATTTGAGCTTCCAGATAGCGAAGTATCAATTATTTTCATGGCATTTAGTGTTACGGTTTTACACGTCCACACTCCATTACCAGAGTCCATGTCAAGTCCAACGACGACGAATTCATATTCGTCGGCATTATCGGTCCACATATCACCGAAGTCATCGTTAGGGTCATTGGTGTCAATATAGTTCAAGCACTGGTCAGCAAAAAAAGATAGGACCCTTCGTTCTCTATATTCAGCATTTGATCCTGCATACGCTGTGGCAGGGTTAAATAGAGAAATAAATCCCGTAAATATAAACACTGCGAGCATGCCAAAGATGGTCAGTCTTTTCATATGCCGAAGTATAGCATATGCGCAATGAGTACTAACAGTAGTTAATTCAAGTATTGTTAATGTTCGACTGTCTATCTGGTGGCGCTACCAACAAATTGCTTTATTACATCTAGTAAAATAAACTATCAATGTGAACAAACTCAAAAACAAATACTTATTCCTGATGACAATGATTTTTATGGCAGTTCAGATGTTTGCTATTGTCTCATTTTCATCTCCAACAGACGTTTATGCGGTGCCGCCGCAATGCTTTACTTACGATGATGGCAGCACAAACTTTCTGGTGCCTGTAGATGATTGTCTGGACACTGACCAGACTCTAGGTGGCACAACTGGAGAAGAAAACGGTTGCTATATCGTATCTGCATCTAGCTTGGGTGGAGGGTTCCAGAAAATTGATTGTGATGATCCGCGCATAATTGAGGGTGACGCAACCACCACACTCCCCGACCCAGACGAATGTGCAGATGCCGAAACCGCAGAAGAGAACTGCATAGTCACAACACTTGCCGTAATCATAAACTTCTTTTTAGGAGGAGTTGCCTTTGTAATAACCTTGGCCATAATAGTTAGCGGCTTGCAATACATGATCTCTCAGGGTAACGCTCAAAATACTGCCGCTGCCCGAGATAGGATAATCAATTGCTTAATCGCTATAGCCTTGTATGCCTTAGCCTTCCCGATAATCCAGTGGCTGATTCCTGGCGGAGTATTTAATTAAGGAGTTAAAATGCTAGATTTTCTACGACATTTTGCAGCCGGCTGCGCAGACTACAACCCAAGCTTTTTTGGATTTCCAACCTGGTATAAGTACCTAGTAAAAGAAGGCAAGATAAACGACAACTGCGAGCTAGTAAATTTTGAGCTACAAGATATTTGGAGCATTGTCCTGGCAGTAACAGAGATGGTTATATATGTAGCAGGAGTTGTCGCGCTTGTAATGATTATGTGGGGTGGCTTTAGATTTATTACCAGCCAAGGTAGCCCAGACACGACAAAAGAAGCCAGAAACACCGTACTTTATGCGATTATTGGCCTAATTGTTAGCATAAGCGCCCGCGCCATCATTAATATTGTTGAGGGGATATTTTAATGTTTAATTACTTGTCTTTACTGGCAGCAGATTTGGCTGGTCAGACTATAGATATAAATGAAACCCCTGCCGACGCTAGCATAATAACAAGTACAGTATTGCCGCTCATATTTGGGATACTAGGTGCGCTATCTTTGATGTACGTTGTAATTGGTGGCTTCCGCTACACAATTTCTGCGGGCGATCCAAATAACGTCCAGCGTGCCCGCGAAACTATCATTTATGCACTAATTGGTTTGGTGGTGTCGGTGTCTGCTTTCACGATAATTAACTTTGTCTTAGAAAATTTCCAACCTTCAGAAGCTGGAACTGGAGGCCTAGTGGGGCCAAACGGAATTCTCACAAACTTCACACAGGTCATCGCTAGATTAACAGGTGCCATCTCTGTAGTAATGATAATTTTTGGAGCCTTTCGTTTCATCACGTCTGGTGGCGATTCTGCTGGAGTTAAAGCCGCGCGCGAGACAATACTTTACGCATTGATTGGTTTAGTCGTTGCCATGGGGGCACAAGGTATAGTAACGTTTGTACTAGAGAATATATAAATGAACATAGCTACATACATTAAATCCAACAAAGTAATCGTAATTTCTGCACTAGCAATTGCGTTTGTGTTTATATTTGCGGATAGTGCCAGCGCAGCAACTCTTGCCGATGAGGCCCGAAAGGGAGTTAATGCCGTGGGTGACCCAGATAGCTCCAAGAGCTTCGGTGAAGTTATTGTTCAGGTTGTTAACTTTATGCTTTATGCCATCGGTATCCTCGCTGTAATCATGGTTATTGTTGGTGGTATTAGATTTGTTTTATCTGCCGGCGACTCAAACGCAACAACAGGGGCCAGGAACACAATTCTTTATGCAATCATAGGTTTAGTCATCGCATTTGTGGCCTGGGGACTTGTTAACTTTGTTTCAGGAATATTCACGCCACCTCCGCCGACACCTTAAGGTAATACAAGGATAATCAATTTGATTTAGCCACGTTTATGATATACTTTTTACCAGATAAGATCTAAATTCTAAGCATCAATTCAAAGGAGAAATAATTTATGCAATCAATTACTAAATCAATCGTCGTCTGGATGATTGCTTTCGCTGCAATACTAGGGCTAATGACTGTTTTGACATCATCTTCAGTTTTTGCTGACTGCTCTGACCCAACATCAATTCAGTCTGGTGTTGACTGTGTCGGTGAAAACATTCAGAACAAATCATCTCTAGAAGATGTAGTTCAAAACGTAATTAACACCATGTTGTTCTTGATCGGAATCATCTCAGTAATCATGCTGATCGTCGGTGGTATTCGTTACGTCATCTCAGGTGGTAACCAGTCGCAGGTAGAGGGTGCCAGAAACACAATTCTATACGCAATCGTTGGTTTGGTTGTGGCATTCGTAGCCTGGGGAATCGTGAACTTCGTTATCGGAGCTCTAACCGAAAGTTAACAAGTAAATAGTTTAGTTTTAAAAAACCCCGGGAATCCGGGGTTTTTCTTTGCCAACAATGTTTGTTTTACATAATCTCGATCTTCTTGACCGTATCTTGCTGCAGCTTGGTAAATCCGATTGTCAGTACACCATCTTTTAAGACGGCTTCGATTTCATCTTCTTTAACAGATACAGGTAGAGCCAAGCTTCGAGAAAATTCTCCCCAGTAACATTCCTGAACAAAATAGTTCTCAGCTTCTGATTCGTCGCCGCTTGTTAGCGTGCCGTGAATCTGTAGTGTGTTGTCTGAAATACTGACATCTAAGTCGTTCTTGTCGACACCAGCTACACGAGCCTTAACTAGTAATTTCTCTTTTGTCTCATAAACATCGACTGCTAACTGACCAGGAACTGAATCCTCGTCCCAGTCCTCATCAGAACTGTCATCGTTTGCAGGATGATTGTTTGATGATGCAGCTGCAGGAGCCGTTGTTTCATCGTCGTCTAAAAATGCGGCAGCTAACTCATCTTCCATTAACAAGTCATCATCTGCCGGCTGTTGACGTTTTGCCATTGTAACCCTCCAAAGTTATATTGGTATTTTTATACCAAAATTTTATACCACCATACACTTGTGATATGTAAATTATATGCTGAGTTCTCATCTGAATCCAATCAGAGGCATAGTAGTATTGACAACGGAATTAATACAACGGAATCTACCCCTGTTATGAATGTTGTGGAGAAAATCATAAGTTTAATCGCTCCATTTAGATGTTTGGGTTGCGGGCGCGACGGAAAGCTAGTTTGCACAACATGTGCGGCTCAAAGTTTCATAAAATATCCGAGCGTTTGCGGAGTTTGTGGTGTCAAAACCGAGCAATATATTACGTGTTCAGCTTGTCGACGCAGTACGTCTCTGGACTATATATTTGCACCTTACAAATACGAGGGATTAGCAAAAGATTTAGTCAAAGTACTTAAATTCGAGCGCGCCAAACAGGCATCTACCGTAATTGCAGAGCAATTAGACGCTAAATTGCCTCATTTTGAATGGGATTATGTGACTTTTGCCCCAACAGCTTCCAAAAGAGCTCGTCAGAGGGGATATGATCAAGCCGAACTGATCGCTGAACACTTCGCACGAATACGTGGCCTAGAAGACAAGAAGTTATTATTAAGGGTAAATAAGATGCGACAGGTCGGCAGTGACCGCAAGACTCGACTAAAACAGCTTGAGCAGGCGTTTTTGCCTGTGCGCAAGGTGTCGAATGAGCATATTCTAATAATTGATGACGTCATGTCTACCGGATCAAGCCTGCAGACTGCTGCCAAGGTCTTGCGAGAATCTGGCGCAAGCCGAGTCGACGGAGCGGTTTTTGCTAGGAGCTAACTATAGAATGGCGGAACACACGGGTCTGGAACTCTACTAGTGTCTCATATTTTAGCAGTTTTAAGGTGAAAATGAGACAAATGAGACACAGCAAGCCATATACAGCCGTGTCTCATTTCTTAAAGGCTATCAGGGGTGGCAGTTTCGTGGAAGAAACTTGCGTACTATAAAACTATATGTCATGCGGATACTATTAATCGAACTTTGTCGTCTATTTACCCCTCTCCAGTGATAGGGCCAGTATAGCGTGTGTCAGGTGGCGGATATTGACCGGTTCATGCCACTTTGCTTGCGTAATGCTGACGTGGTGATCTCGTGGTGCCCGAAACTGACGCTTATGGTAGATTACTTGGTCGTCAATCGATAGTTTCTCGAACAACGCTTGGCAGAAGTGCCGCCTGATGACCGGGTTAGCTTTCGTATAAGCCTTACCAATATCCAGGC
>JBGTET010000060.1:0-2500 GCA_041747695.1 Saccharimonadales bacterium (SeqCode) | reverse complement strand
TTAAACTCGCTTTTGTTTAGCGATTAAGCGTCGTGTATAGTCACGGCTAATATGTGGTTTGACGTTGTCGACAAAATTATCAAAAAGAAAACATTTATCATAGGGTTCCATGATGGGTATGGTGAGTCCAAGAAAAGTCTGGACCAGTTACTGGACGAACTCGAGAGATATAACATTTCTGACACCAAAGCCTTGTCTCATAAGTCTGACGAGGGCGCCAAGGTTTCCGAGTCCTACGCGCTGCCAACATGCACAAGAATTATCATGGTTCGGGCCAACAAACAGATCGTATGGTCATGGAGTGGGCGAGGCTTGCCGAAAGTCAACGAGCTGGTCCACCTGTTTAATCAAATCGGCTAAGCGAAAGGAAACATACTTCAACAAACTAAAGGCGAAGTGCAGCCGCGCATAACCGTTTAGCGCGGCGTAGCGGTTTGTTGAAGTATGTTTCCTGAAGCGCTAATTGCCAAAGAACTGATAAACCTGTCGAGCTAGTTGGCTGATCTCACCAAAGCTACCCTTGTATGACATTGCTATGACAATGTAGTCGCCCTTGGCTGCATAGACAATTCCGTTGTCGTGCTCACGTAGGGCATAGAAGCCAATCTTATCAGCAACGACAGCAGGTGCTGATCCTGCAGGTAAGCCGCTACGCCACATCTGGTTTTTGAACAAATCTAACAAGTGTTTTGTGTGCTCTTTGTTCAGCAATGAGCCGTCGTACAAACCTCGGAACAAGCGATACTCATCAAGAGCAGTCGTGTATTTTTCGGCCCCGAAGCCCTCATTGTTTATTTTGGTATCAACGAATCCGGCTTCGTAAATCATCTTGTCGACTTTCTTCCAGCCCATGTAATCTTGAATCGAGATTGCGCAGTGGTCGGTCGAAACGTGGATCATCTCGTACATACAATCGCGCACAGTGCCGTGGTTGGTCATCGTATCTAGAGTCATCTCGCCACGCTCGATTGATTTAAGCGCAGCATAAGCAATAAACGCCTTGTATGTGCTGGCCGGGATAATAATCGGTGTGGCGTCCTGAGAAGCGAAGAGGCCACCAGGTTTCATCTCGCTTACGATCAGGTTGTACTCGGCGTACTTGCCGTTATCGAAATCACGCAGTAATGCTGCCAAACCTTCGTCGGTTTTTGGGTAGACTCCGTCTTTAACGACAGGAGCTTTGATTTTCTTAGTATTTAGAGAAACTTTGCGGACATCAGGATTCACTAATGCTTCGCTGAGTATCTGGTAAGCTTGATCTTCGTCGAGACCGACTCCGTCTTTTCCAGCGGCAGTGACTCGGCCACCATCAATTCGTTTTGCTATGGTTTCGGTATAGAAATAGCGTGAAAGTTCCTCGCGGATATAGCGCTGGAGCAGATCCTTTTTGGCAACAATCTCGTCGCCATCTGAGCCCATCAAATGGATAAATGTCACTGGCTGAATGGTCGTGATTTTCTTACCTTTTGCATCTGTTACAACCACTGCTTCTTGGACGATTTCTTCGGCAAGATCTAGTTTATCGCGCAGATCAGCCTCGACAACTGCTGGCGTAAGATGCTTTGGTTTGATCTCAACACTCTTAGCCGAATAATCCAGAGTTTGTAGCGACAGCAAGAACTGCTCGGCTGCGATTTCTGAATTCATTAACTGACCGGGAGCTGATTTTGTTATGACAAATTCACCATCAGCGGTGAAGGGAAAGATCAGCTCCGAGGACTTTGCCGGCTTGTTTACTTCTGTAATTAGCTTGGCTAACGACTTTTGCATTTGCTGTTTGTCGATTTCGTAAGCTGGTCTAATCTGTGTCGAACTGCTAAACATCAGCTGAACTAGCGGAATGTTCCACAGCGTTCGTTGATCGGCAAATTCGAAAGTTCGTTCGCTATCAAAGGTTAAGCCAAGGTCTTTGTAGCTAAGTTCAGCGCTTTTTTTGCCGTAAGTAACGGTTACGCTCTCGCTGGCTAAATGCTTGTTGACATCTGTTTCTAGGTCGGCGTAGGGGACAAAATTATAGTTCTTGCCAAAAAGATTTGTGTTCGGCATCGAAACTCGCTGAAAAACAAAATATGAGGCCACATTTAAGATAATAAATAACGCCAAGAAACTACCTGTCCAAAACAGGAAAGAATACACCCAAGCTAGGTTGTGTCGTGTGGCCAGTGGATGCGAGAAAACCACTGGACGACGAACATGCGTCAGTCCAATCACGTATTTTGTCTCTTGTTAATTTTTGTCTCTGGTTTTTGCGAGAAACGCTAATGTTAACTATATCATGTTTAATTATACAAATACCAGATTTCAGGGGTGAATATAAAGCAATAAAAAAGTCATACGTAAATATTGACACTAGCATTATGAAGTGTTACGATACTAAGCGTAAGAGTAACCATAAGGGTGGGAGAGATGGAGATATACCTTATGGCAGGTACCAAAGCTGGCGGCCAAAAAGCTGCTAACACCAACAAAAACCGATACGGCAAAGATTTCTACGCCAAAA
>JBGTET010000059.1:0-5872 GCA_041747695.1 Saccharimonadales bacterium (SeqCode) | reverse complement strand
TTCGGCTGCGCAACCGGCGGCAAATTGAGAAAATATATTAACTATCATTGCATCCATTTAGTTAAGTGCTCCTCCGGGTATAACCCACTGCAAAAAGGCCCATAAGAAAAAGTAAGCTACTAATGCAATCACGACATTAATTATACGCTTTTTGGCTTCGGCAGTTGTTCGTGGGAGCCGATTTACTTCTTCGTCAATCTGTCCCGTCTGTGTTGTTGTCGGCCTTCCGGCTGTTTGATGTTTCTGATGCTCGTTTTGAGATTCCTGCCAGAGCTGGTGCTTCTCGTGGTCAGTCAGCCCAGCATAAAACTGATTCCAAGCAGCTTCTTTATCTGGATGGTGTTGATGATGCACCCAGAATTTCTCTAACAAAGTTGCTTGCTTGGGGGCGCGACCATCAAGATCGTTCTGGTGCTTTGCGTGGAGCTCATCAATTCTCCCACGAATAAGACTAGCAGCGTCATCGCTACCAGGAGTTGGCCCTGAGCCGGTTGGATTCGGAGTTTTCTGTTGATCTGTCATACTAGATAAAACTGATAGATTTATTCAATCTGTATTAGTATAGTACATCTAGGCCGATTTTTTTGTGTCGCTTATGCTAAAAACTTTGGTCACGATGTTATGCCGAGGTGGCGGAATTGGTAGACGCGCCGGACTCAAAATCCGGTGATAGCAATATCATGAGGGTTCAAGTCCCTCCCTCGGCACCATTTATTATCGACAAATACGCTTCAGCATGGTATAATATATAAATCATGGCATACAATGTATTAACAGGCCTACCTGATACTGTAGACGACGACCCTATTTATGTAAGTGGCACTAATTTCGTGACAGACGAAACCACTCTATTTGATGATCAAAGTGCATTCAGGGACACTTTAGAGCGACACCTCGATCCAGTAGAGGCAGAACGGATTGTGAGGCACGAGGCTGCACACAAAAAAGCTGCGCATATTGTCGGAATCAATGTTGTGCAGTTTGCAATTCAAGAAGCGCGTGGCGAAATTCAACAGATTGGAGTGATTATTGAGGAAGGTTGGGTAAAAACCAGGCTAGGCCTTGCAGCGGTGTTTGCTGCGCCTTTGGACCCCTCGCAGCCTGATATAGAAGGCATACGTTACCTGGGCTACAGGGGCGTGAATGATGTTGTCGAAAGAGTCTTGGAATGGAATCGTACAGGTTCCGGCATTCGCATACCCGTACCTTTAAGTTATGAGCATGCACCTATTGGTTTACCCCACTTTGACACAAGTTTCGACAAGCCTATGCTGGTTCTAGAATAAATCTTTTGTGTATTCGACTCGCTTTTCGACAAAGTTATCTTTGGAATTTACGATATCAATTTCTAAATCAAAGCTGGTAAAGATTTTTGGCTGGGCCAAAGCTTCTTTGCGAGTCATCCAGGCGTTGCGACCACCTTCGAACAGTTCTGTAAGTTTGCCTTTTGAGTTTGTGCAATGGATGACAAAAAACAGTTTGTCTTCTAGCTGATCGCCAGTTTCTTGCTGATAAACAAGCTCGTGGTAGACTCCGCAAATTCTGTGCTCGGCCGTTAGGCCAGTTTCTTCTAAAAGTTCGCGTTCGGCGCACTGGATTATTGTTTCTCCCCAACGAATCTTGCCAGTTGGGCATCCCCAAAAGCCATAGTATGGTTGCTTAAGGCGTTCCTGGAACAGGTATTCCTTTTTGCTACTCTTAGTTCGTTCTATCACCAAAATCACGGCAACTTTGGGTTGTCTCTCGATTGTGTTGTTGTCTGTGTCAAGTTTGTTAGCGTGCTCTTTGCCCTTGGCAGTTAATGTGTAGGTGCCACGCTTAACTTTTTCGACTAAGCCTAAATCTACGAGTTTTTGGATATGAAAATTAAAGTGATCGCTACTCATTCCGGTTAGAGTTTGTAACTTTGCAAAATTTACATGCGGATGAAATAACAACTCGCGCAGAATTGCCGTTTGGGCATCGTGAATTTTGACCTCATGACTCATAAACAGCTCCTAATTTATAACCTTACTACGACCTCGTGTCCTAACCATGAGCCTATATCATGTTTTGTCATAAAAAAAGTAAAGTCGACTTCAGTAATTTAGACTACTGCAGCTGTGGTTAAGGCCCTAAATCTATCTTGATTGAAAATTTTGGCATATTGAACTGAATTTGCTGTGTACGGAATGATCCAATCTTTTTCTTCAGATTTTGTGGTGCTGACTTGCCCGCTTTCCGCGACTAAGATTTGAGATTCAACATTTGTCACAGCTGCTGGCAACCAATCCGCCGATACTGTCTGAAATTTTTCGGCTAGCTTAACAAGACCATCAGCTTGCAACAGTGCAGTCTGCGATTTTGCCGCAGAATTGAATTTGCTGATTTGGGCTAACTCCCCTACTAAAATTATGTAAGGATTTTCTATAACCTTCTGTGCCACTTTGTTTAATATTTCTAAAGTCTGCCCTAAGAAGTATGTCGGCTTATCGAGTTCATCCAGCAGTTCTGTCACCAGAATTTCGGTTTGCGAATTGTTGCCAAGATCATCACTAAAAATTACCGCATCTGCCCAAGCAATCGCTGAACGGATGGCATTTTTGGCTTCGTGTGAGATCTCGCCGGTAGAAGTTGTTTCAACAAAAACTGCATCGGTTATGGCGTGGCCAAGAATTTTCTCTAGCGACTTTGGTAAAATCACCCGCGTCTGATATGCCGCCTTCGACTTTATTGCGTCATAAAGTTTGGTCGTGGAGGCAAAGCCATGGATAGAACCGCCAATAATCACTACTTTGGGTCGTTGATGAGGATTCTCGGGCTTGAGCCACAGAATATCCTCGAACAGTGGTTTATCTTTGCTCTGCTTTAACCAATTGGTAAATTTCATGACTAATTATTGTAAGTCTTGTACAAAGTTTTAACAGTTTGCCAAAGCTCTTTGTCATCGAAGTTAACTTTGCGGTAGTACCACCACTCACCACCCCACAAATAAATCTCTTTCATGCCGGTGTCGAGGGCGTAATTGACAGAATCGACTAGTTTTTCGGAGTTCATTAACTTGTCTTGTTCTGCTTGGGCCATGTCTCTTGTCGCAACCGGGCCCCAAGGCTCAGCCTGAAGCTCGTGCACAAAAGTTTCGTGTTGGTGCAAGCCCTCTATCAAGCCCGCACGCAGACTATGCCACCAAGCTGGAACATAGTTGTAATTCCACTTTCGCTGGCTACCAAAGGCCTCAAAATGCGCGTGAGAGTACATAGAAAAGCCAGTCCTATCGCCTACTCCAGTGTTTATCGGTATGCCAGACTGATTACTGGTGTTAATTATGACGTCATGCTTTGGGTCGAGACGTTTAATAATGGCGAATTCGGCATCGAGTAACTCGGCATTAAATTCTGGGCATTCGCCAAAAAGATTATTAGCAGCTTCGTTTTCTAACTGATAACTCTCAAGTGCTGGACTATTTTTATAGCGATTAACTACAGCTACGATGTATTCCATTAACTCAGTTTCTTGATCTCCAGCGGGCATATCCTTGAGCCAGCTTGGAACATGACATTCTGGCCAACGGGGTTGCCTCTGGCCAATTGCTAAGCTAACCTTAACCTGATGACGCTCGGCTTGCTCCATCTGCCAGTCTAAATCAGTAAAATCGAACTTGCCGTTTTGGGGTTCTATCAAATCCCAGTAACTCATAAGGCGCATGCGCTCGACGTGAACATCTTCTGCAAGTGCTAAAAAGTTCTTTTGCCAGTCGTTGCCTAGTTCCTGAGCGTATTTAATAGAGAAACTGACACCCAACTCAACTGGTTCGTCGCTATGCCTACCCTTAAAACCAAAAACTGTCGAAAAAACCAGCGCTAGCAACATTAGCGACAGAAGAATTACTAACCGCACATCAAAGCGGGCTGTCTTTAGCCACTTTTTGTAATTTTTCGCCCACCGATCAAGTCTTGTCATTGCTTTTAGTATACTATCTGTTTATGACCAAAAAAACTTTATCTATAGTCATACCAGTGTTTGACGAGGAAGGTTTCTTGGCGGATTGTCTAGATGCCATCAAAAGTCAGAGTGTAATGCCAGATGAAGTTATAGTTGTTGATAATAATTCTACCGATAAATCTGCTGAAATCGCCAAGTCCTATGACTTTGTGACTTTACTGAAAGAAAATCAGCAAGGCATAGTTTTTGCTAGGAATCGTGGCTTCGATAAGGCAAGCTCAGCATTGATCGGCAGGATTGATGCTGACACGGTTTTGCCGAAAGACTGGGTGGAGTCGGTTAAAGAGTATATGAATAGACACCCAGACAGATTGGCAGTAAATGGCCCATGCACTTTCGGCTCTATACCAGTTGTAAGTACGATCTTGTTTGGGCTGCACCGTATAGTATATTTTTGGAGCAGCAGGTTATTATTTGGGCACAATATTCTATTCGGTTCCAACACAATTATCACAAAAAATGCTTGGGACCAGGTGTCTAAAGATATTTGCTTAAGAACGGATATTCACGAAGACATGGATTTAGCGCATCATCTAGAAAGTACAGGAATTAAGGTGCATTTTGAACCAACTATCGTGGCAAGAATAAGCGGACGCCGCTGGGTTAGCTCACAAGGCTTATTCGTTTACCCACGTATGTGGCTAAAAACTAGATTGGTTCACTCTTCTTTAGCCTTTAGAAACCGCGATAACAAATAAATTGCCGAAAAAAATACTATCCACCCAATAACATAGACAAAATAATTTTCTCGCGCTCCGGACCACAACTGATCGATATCAACTGTGTACAGTGGATTAAAGTAATGAGCGTCTTGCTTGACTATGGCGAGGATGAACAAAGTAACAAGATGAATAACACCACCTGCACCTACAACGTAAAGTGTGGCGCGGACAAGAGGATTCTTTTCTGGGTTAATTGACATAGCCATAGTTTAACCGAATATTGCAGTCTTAAGAAGATGCACCCCGGCTAGTCGTCGAGGGATAGTTGCCGGAATTATCAATGTTGCAACTTCCCCACAGTCCCTTGTTCTGTTTGTCGGCCTCTGCCTGAGCTAAGACAAAACTTGGCATTTTGCTGTGTGCAAATGATGTAATTGCAAAGCCGAAGCCCTGTTCTACCAGACTATAATTAACCAGCACGCCATTTTTTGTATAAATAAAACGAAGGAGTCGATCGTAGCGATCACGATTGTCGCTTAGTGGATCAACTTCTAACCGGACGTACTCACCTTCTAGCAGATATTTTGTGTAGTTTGAGGCTTCTGGTCCGTAGCATTGGACTGGCTTGCTCGGGTGGTGAGTCTCGGGGGTGTCCACTCCAATAAATCGTATTGTTTCGGTTTTGCCGTACAAATCAACTACAATCGTGTCACCATCAGAAACTTCCAATACTTTGTGCATGTTTTGATCTTGACCAATGCCAAAGTAGTTCAATAGCACCAAAATAAAAACAATCAGCAACAGACCAACTTTTGGCTTTTTCACGAAGCTAGTATATTTTGGCAACACTTAGAGCTTAATTAGATTTTTCTTTAGGGGCAGGTTTAAAAGTGTAGGAATCAAAAACAAAACCAACAAAAGCTATGAACATGGCGATCCAAGCATAACGCAGCCAGCCTTCTTGTAGGTTCCCTCCTAGGTTCATGCTGTGCACAAAGATGGCTAACATAGCGAGGATGTTCAATACTTTTATAGCGCCAAAATTTTTCTTCCAAAACTCTGTTTTCTGCATCCTGTCTGCAATTTCATAGAGTAAAAAGCTGGTTAGCGCAAAATATGCAAAATATAAGTAGATCATATTGTCTGGCCCGACATAATCTTTCGCGGTTAAATCAGCTTTTGCGCTTTCGATAATCACGATTGCTGGGTGTAGCAGAATCAAAACTAAA
>JBGTET010000058.1:0-23899 GCA_041747695.1 Saccharimonadales bacterium (SeqCode) | reverse complement strand
GGTGTAACCCCACTAGGTCCTAAACCTAGCGCGTCTGCCAATTTCGCCACTCCGGCAACGCTTTTGCGGAATAAGTGTATCAGTAGTTATTAAAAAAGAAAATCCCGCTCTCTCTCGTGAGCGGGTCCCTAATTTTGAGCGGTCAGTCTATCTACCGTCTAGTTGTCTAGGCGGTAGAGAGTCAACGCCGCGTCGCCATAATTATGATTGTCCACCACAACAACCCCATTAACGGTCGGCAAAGCCTCCCTACCTGGGTGGCATAATACCATAAGGCCTTTGGGCTTTAAATGTTTCACTAAATCAAAGACTGTGGAAAACTGCATATCCCAAAAAGGTGGATTCGCCAGAATAAGGTCAAACTTTTGGTCTTGATTGTTTTCGCTCCACGCATGGCATGAAGCATGCGATGCTTTGACTTCGTCCTGCAAGCCCAATAACTCAATATTATCTTTAATAACTTTAAATGCCTGATACTTTCTTTCGATTACTTGTGAAGACTTAGCGCCACGAGAAACTGCCTCAAAGCTTACTCCGCCACTGCCACCAAAAGGATCTAAAATTTCTAAGCCAGAAATATCTCCCAAAAAGTTGAATAGTGCATTTTTAACACGGTCAGCCATTGGATGAGTTTGTTTGCCCGAAGGAGCTTCAAACTTTTTACCTTTTAATCTTCCGGCAATGATTCTCATTTTTTGGGATGTCTTCCAGCGTAGCCAGATTCTACAAGCGCCAAGTACCAAACGGTCGAAACAGTCTTTATCATTTCTGGCACAAGATCTTCTCGAACCTGCTTGGCTAGGCGCACAGTCCAACCGTAGCGCATATAGTCATCGTATAAATTCCATAGAGCAATTCGCCTAGCCGATTGCTCAAACACTTGTTCGAGCCCGAGTTCTTTGGCACGTTTAAGCTGGTACGGAGTTAAAGCTAACTTCTTATAATTTAGAGGTGCAATTAAAGCCGCGCAGCCAAGCTCAAAAGTTGTGTGGGTAATCATAAAACCCTTAATTCCCCAAGCCTGCCAGTTATTGCGTATGGTTTGAGATGGCTTGTCGCCTTTGATAATTAGTTTTTCTTTAATAGTGCTACGCGTCTCATTACCCTCTCCACCTCGCAAACTCATCAGTTCCTCTTCGTAAGGATAATGGTGTGCGGGTGTTAAACCATCAACAATTGCGTGTGATAACCAGGCCGCTTCAAAGCCAGCGCGCTCAAAGTTGCCGGCCTTAAGTTCAAATACAAGATTGTCGTAATGGTCACGAATATCATCGAGCAAACTGTCATCATCCGGGTCAAAGGGATCAAAAAAGTGCCAAGGCTCGTTTTGTGACGGAGATTTAGACTTTATTCCATCTGGTCCGTTTTTACCCTCGAAGTATAAAATAACCTTCTTAGACGGAAAATGCTTGGTTCGAACAGCCGAATTCAAGACATTTAAAGCCACGCGATCAATTTTTTGATGCGCGCCGACAAAGTTACCAGAATGGTTATTAAAAGTTGTACCGGAATACATAGTTTCTACTAGTTTATTAATTTTAGTTTAACTGAGTTAAACTTCTTAGCTGATTAATTCTTAACGTTAATGAAGGATATTGACTGAGATCGGGGCTGCTGTCAAGGAACTCCTTGGCAACTTGCCTAATGTGCGAGATAAACCGCGTATCGGTTATATTAGCCATCCTTAAGTCTAACGCACCATGCTGACGAGTACCATAGACCGCCCCTGGCCCACGAAGTTTGAGATCGATTTCTGACAGCGCAAAGCCGCTATTAGACTGCTCCATGGCACGCAAGCGTTGAGAGGGCTTTATTCCAGCCGACGTAACCAGAATACAGCGTGATTTAAGTTCTGAACGCCCAACACGTCCTCTTAGCTGGTGCAATTGTGCCAAACCGAAGCGTTCGGCACCTTCTATTATTATGAGGCTAGCTCCAGGGACATCGACTCCAACCTCAATTACTGTTGTCGTGACGATAATATCGAGCTTTTTGTTTGAAAAATCTTCGAGTACTTGTTGCTTAACTGGCGATTTTAACTTGCCGTGCATCAAGCCGACTCGGGCGTTTTTGTGTGTTCGTTGGACTCTCTCATATTCTTCCTCGACATTTTTGACAGAAAGCTTGTCAGATTCCTCAATTAGCGGACAGACGATATAGATCTGCTCGCCCCGTTTAACAGTTTCATCGACTAATCTATCAATTTCTTGCGCGGCAGTAAACGGCTTGGCAACTGTAGCCACTGGGGTGCGACCTGGTGGCATTTCGTCAATGACTGACACGTCTAAGTCGCCATAAACTGTCAGCGCTAAAGAACGTGGTATCGGTGTAGCTGTCATGCTCAACAGATGCGGCATTTTCTTGCCATGAAGCAATTTTTGCCTTTGCTCAACACCAAACCGGTGCTGTTCGTCTATAATTGCCAAGCCCAACTGACTAAAACCAACTGTTTTCTGAATTAATGCATGGGTACCAACAAACAGTAATGGCTCCCCCGCTACTGCCCTCTCTAGTATTTGACGTTTTTCGGCGGGTTTAGTGTCGGAAGTTAGCAAGACGACAGACTTTTTAGGCAAAAGCTGACTTAGGGTTTTTAGATGTTGTCCTGCTAAAACTTCTGTCGGTGCCATTAAGACTGCTTGCTTGCCGGAACGCAGGCACTGTTCGACAGCCATACCAGCTACTACAGTTTTGCCGGAACCAACATCACCTTGCAGTAGCCGATTCATTGGACTGACGGAATCTATATCCTGCAAAATCTGCCATGCAGCCTTGCGCTGAGCATCAGTAAGCTTAAACTTCAGTCCCGCCAAGAATGCCTTGGTTTTGTCGACATCGAACTCCAGCTTTGGCGCCTGCAAGCTTTTGACCTGTAGCATACTAACCAAAGCCGCTAGTTGTAGCTCAAAAACTTCTTCAAAACCTAGTCGACGCCTGGCTTGCTCAAGCTTGTCCTGTGATGTTGGTAGATGCACCTGCTTGATCGCCTCGCCCTTAGGCATCAACTTCTCTTGCTTAACAATCAGCTCAGGCAGCGGATCGGCTATTTTGTTTGTTAAATCAATAACTTCCAATATAATCTTACGAATTTGCCTAGATTTTAAAGTCTTCTTCTCGGGATAGGTCGCTAGAATCTTGGCCGTTTGCTTGGGCAAGTCACTCACTTGCTCCAGCGACGGGTTTATCAACTGATAGCGCCCATACTTAAACTCCAGTTCGCCAGAAACGTAATACTCAACATTAGTTTTTAAGCTCTGCGACCGATACGGCTGATTAAACCAGCTGACATTCACTGCTCCTGTACCGTCAGTAGCGCTGGCGGTTGTGATATGAAGTCCGCCGTTTCGATAACCAGATTTGATATCTTCGAACTTAACCTTAATAGTCACTGATCCGGGCTGAATCTTGCCGATTTCTTGGATATGCGAATAATCATCGTAATTACGAGGGAAGTACATCAACAAATCGAGCACAGTTTCGATTCCAGCAGAAGCAAAACTAGAGGCAATCGCCGGCCCAACACCTTTAACTTCTTGAATTTTAGTGGATAAGTTCACGAGCTTTACTATACAGCTGAAACCTATTCATATATAGCTAGGTACTAAGATAAGGTCAGCTAAACATTTTAGAGATTTGTTAGCGGTAAATGCTATAATCATAAACAAGATCAAAAGGATACATTGTGTTGTGTATCACGGAGTAAATGAAACATGGCCGGTAAATTACCGATAAAAAAGACAATCAATGCACTGAAGTACAAAACTTCGACTGGTTCTAAGCGCCACCGAAAGTCGTCTGCTCGAGCCCAAGATGGTTCAGCTAAGCTACACACCAATCTTTCAGGAGCACGCAAATCTTCGCGACAACTAAAAAAAGATGACAAAGCTCGCAAGAAAGCCAAGTACTTAGCAGCCCTACCAAAATCCAGAGTCCAGCGCACACTTTATCGCCTAAAACCTAGTCGACTCAAAGAATACTGGTTCAGCCGAGAAGGCGGCATCATGGCCCTAAAAGTAGCCGGAATTGGCTTTGCTGTAATGATCGTCTTTATGCTGTCTGTTTTTGCCTTTTTCCGACGAGATCTACCGCCTCCAGAGAAGATCAACAGCCGTCTATTATCACAGACAACTAAATTTTATGACCGAACAGGCGAGCATCTTTTATTCGAACTTTATGGTGCCCAGAACAGAACTGTGGTTAAATTCGATGAAATTTCTGATTACTCCAAGTGGGCAACTGTAGCCATCGAAGACAAAGATTTCTACAATCACGGCGGCTTCAGTTTGATGGGCATAACCCGCGCAGCCTGGAGCAACGCCACAGGTGGACAGGTTCAGGGTGGCTCGACGATTACTCAGCAGTTCGTCAAGAACTCATTACTAA
The DNA here is from genome assembly GCA_041747695.1 of Saccharimonadales bacterium (SeqCode). Taxonomy (GTDB): domain Bacteria; phylum Patescibacteriota; class Saccharimonadia; order Saccharimonadales; family JBGTET01; genus JBGTET01. Next base: position 19,516 of record JBGTET010000058.1, on the reverse strand, counting down.
CCAATGAACAAACGGTCACCCGTAAAATTAAAGAACTTATTTTGGCAATCGAGCTTGAACGTCTTTACACAAAAGATGAGATTCTAAGCTTTTACCTAAATGAAATCCCGTACGGTGCACAGGAATATGGTATTGAAGCCGCTGCACAAAGCTTTTTCAATAAGTCTGCTAAGGAGCTGAACATTGCCGAGTCAGCCATGCTGGCGGCTCTACCGCAGGCACCAAGCCTATATAGCCCATATATCGGTGACCCAGATGCTCTAATTGCCCGCCAACACACGATTATTGATGCTATGGAAGACCAAGGTTACATATCGCAAGAGGAGGCAGACAAAGCTAAGGAAGATAAAATCTTGGCTCGCATCGTGCCGATAGAAAAGAAATCGCTTTATCGTGGCATTAAGGCACCACACTTTGTTCTACAAGTTGAGCAACAGCTAAACGAGCAATTGGGTGAGCAAACTGTCCAGACCGGTGGCTTAAAGATAATCACAACCTTGGACTGGGATCTTCAGAAGATTGCTGAGGAATCAGTCAAGAATAATATTGGGCAAGTGACCAACCCGAACGGTGCCGCTAGCGGTGGCGACAACGTCGCGCTGACGGCAACTGACAACCAAACCGGACAAGTTGTGGCTTATGTCGGTAGCCGTGACTTCAAGTATCCTGGTTATGGAGCTTTTGATGCTGCATCACCAGCCGTCGGGCGTCAGCCAGGCTCGAGCTTTAAGCCATTTGGTTATTCACAGCTATTTAAAAACGAACGTTGGGGCCCTGATAGCGCCATCTACGACACCCCGACAACGTTCTCAGACTATGCACCTAAAAACTTCGACTTCGGCTATCGTGGCATGATGACGGTACGCCAAGCATTAGGTGAGTCTAGAAACATCCCGGCCGTTAAGGCGCTGTACATTGCTGGCGTCGAAGATACTGTTAATCTAGCTAAAGCCCTGGGCAACAAATCGCTTGGTGAAGCTGATCAGTATGGCTTAAGTCTTGTCCTTGGTGCCGGTGAAGTCCGCTTGAGCGAACATACTCATGCCTACTCAGCCTTTGCCAGAGGTGGTGTCGAAAAGCCACAGAGCTATGTCTTAAAGATAGAAAACGCCGATGGTGACGTCTTGCAAGAATGGCAAGACACAGACGGCGAACAAGTATTAGACGAGCAAATAGCCTACCTAATGACCGATGTATTGTCTGACGATGTCGCCCGAGCTGGCACCTTCGGCACTGGCAACCCAAACCTTGTTGTACCTGGCTTAACTCACGCGGTTAAAACTGGTACCACCGACCAGAGTGTGGACGGTTGGATGATGGGCTACTCTAAGTACATCACAACTGGAACGTGGGTTGGTAATCACGACTCAAAGCCGATGCATACGATTACTAGTGATCAGAATGGGCCAGTCTTTACCGAGTTTATGCGACGGGCCCACGAAGAAGTGCTCTTTAAGGACCGAGGCTTAAAGGATGCGCCGATATACGACAAGGCACCAGAGGGAATACAATTAGTTCGGATGAACCGTGGTACTGGCTTTGCATCTAAGAACGAAGCCCCGAACACCTATATTGGCAAGTTCCCATCTTGGTATAAACCACAGTACCCAGCAACAGCTGGAACAGAAGTTGTTATTGACACAATCTCGCAGAAGAAAGCCACCGAATGTACACCAGAACGAGCACGCAAAAAAGCTACAGGCGGAGGCAAATGGCCAGAACTGTTGCCCGACGATCCATTCTTTTCAGCCTGGGCAAGGTCTGCAGGCTATAGTGCCAGTGGTGCGATTACGCAAGAAGACGATGTTCACAAATGTAGCGATAAAAAGCCGACAGTCAGTTTAAGCACCTCCGATTTGGGAAGTGGTAAATACCGCTTTACAGCTCAAGTTGGCAAAGGAACTCACCCCTTGGATAAACTAAACTTTAAGGTTAATGGACAAATCGTTAGTGCGCAGTCAGCCAAGTCGAGCGGTACATATACTTACACGCATACATTTAATAGCAGTGGTAGCGCCAAGGTAACTGCAGAAGTGATTGACTCCGTCCTGTATGAAGATTCGAATACCAAGACGCTTAACGTTAACGGTTCGAGTGGTGGCATTAACATAACTAGCCCAAGCGGAAATGAGAGTGGAGATGTTGAAGTCCAGTGGTCGGGCGGATCAGGGCCCTACGAAATATACCTTAAGAAAAATGGGCCGTTCAATAAAGTAGGTGACTCCAACGACACTGATTTTGAAATTGATGAAAGTGATTTTGGTTCAAGCGGCACATATACGATTAGAGTAAAAAGTTCTTCAGGAGCCACCGCGGAAGTTAGTTTCTCCTACAGTACTTAGCCGGCAAGCCAAGAATTCAAAGCATCACGTAAATTTGTAACGGTTGTTACGCCTTTGGCTTTGCTTTTTGGACCAATCACAGTTTTAAATCCAAGCTTTTTGGCTTCTGCTGCTCGTTTTTCTATAAAGCCAACATGACGGACCTCACCACTTAATCCAACTTCACCGAAAACCACAGCATCGTTTTTTAACTTCATACCTTTTGCGGCTGAGCCTATGGCCATACAAACCGCCAAGTCAGCACCAGGGTCATCCAGGCGAATGCCACCGACAATATTTACAAAAACATCTTTGTCGCTGAGCTGAAGCTTAGTCCGTCGGCTGAGCATGGCAATCAATAAATTGAGTCTGTTTAGTTCAAAGCCGGCAGCTGTCCGTTTTGGGTAGCCAAAAGCTGTTGGATTTACCAAAGCCTGAACTTCTACCAACAGTGGGCGACTCCCCTGCATTGAGGCTAGGACTACTGAGCCATCAGTAACTTGCCTTTCGCTCAATAAAATTTCTGATGGGTTGTTAACTTGCCGCAATCCTTCGGTTTCCATCTCCATGATTGCGCTCTCGTTGGTCGAGCCGTAACGATTTTTGACTGAGCGGAGCATTTTTAATCCGCCGTAACGCTCACCTTCAAGATAAAGAACAACGTCAACAAGGTGTTCGAGCAGTTTCGGGCCAGCAATCGAACCCTCTTTGGTGACGTGCCCGACAATAATAATCGTTGTGCCGGTTTGTTTTGCGGCTGCAGCCAGTAACTGTGCAGAATTTGTAATCTGCGAAATAGAACCTGGTGCCGAACTGCTCATACTGGTAGAAATTGTTTGGATTGAGTCAACAATTACGAAATCGAATTGACCACCAGAAATTGTTGCAGTTATGTCATCGGTATCTGTACTTACAGTTAAACTCAAAAGTTTATTGTTTGTCTTCAAACGATCCGCACGCAGTTTAATTTGCTCGACTGATTCCTCGCCGCTAATATAGAGGACAGTTTTTTTGCTAGCAATATTGTTGGCAATTTGCAGCAGAATCGTCGATTTGCCGATACCCGGCTCGCCAGATAGCAAAGTTACACTACCTTTTACGAATCCCCCGCCAAGAACATCGTCGACGTCTGACATTAGGGTTTTGTCGCGATCATTTTTTGAGCTAGTTTTAATCTGAGAGATAGATTTAGCAGTCAAAGCTTTGCCGCCACCTCCACGTTTTGGCACAGAGACTTGATTCTCGGAAATGGTGTTCCACTCGCCACAACTATCGCAGCGTCCGCTCCACTTGGAATGAGCAGCGCCACAGTTTTCGCATATAAAACTGACAGATTTTTTGACCATATTTAGTTCATTATACAGGAGCTAAGCTTTAAATTAGGTTAAAGCTCTTCGTAGCTACTGTCTATCGAATTCACTAGATCGTTATGCTTAAGTGCAGTCTCATTTATCTCCACTACCAATGTATTATGTTGGTCTAAAACAGCTTGCAGTTGTTCAATCGTAGCGTTGTACTCTCCGACCAAAGCATTAAAACCAGGAACCCTGGCATTGTAAGCCTCAGCATTGCCAGAACCTTCTAGCCGGTCGAGTTCGGCTCGTCCTTCTGCAATCTGTGCCGACATAGTTGCCAATTGCGATTCGTACGCAGAGATTTGTGCTTTATAACTGTTCAGTTGCGATTCCAAGCTGTTGAGTTTGTCGTCTAGGCGAACAAACACAGATTCGTAGTTCTTGGCAGCCCTAACAACTTTTTGTCTGTCGTCGAATAATTCATCATAGTAAGCTTCTAATTCTGGCATTAACTTCTCGAGCTCTGTTGGCAGAATTGAATGTAACTCATTATTTATTAGTGCCTGATCGTTTTGATCATATTCAGCAATAAGCTGTTTGATGCGCTTATTTGTTGTCTTGGCGAATTGCTCATTGACCATTTGATCAACTTCTTCGCGTTCTGTGTCAGACAAGCGCGAATAAGCTGCATGAAGCATTTCGTGCGCTGCAGTAACGATTTCGACACCTTCTAGCTCAGGGTCATTGATATCCAGAATAAAGATGTACCTGCCGTCATAACAGCCAAGCACGATTGTTTGCTCTTCGAAGACGCAGAAATCATTAAATTCTTCTTTACCACTAATTTGAGGGTCGCTAACATAAAAATAGTCTCTGCCTTGCTCGCTAAAGCCCGAGGCATCAGCCAATTCTTGGATTTCTGCACTCGGCTGATAACTACGCAAATACCACCAGTCCTTGATATCCTGCTGGTTAGAAAGTGCAAAATACCCAAGCACTAGAACAGCTAAAAGCGACGCGTAGCCAAATAGTTTACGGAAATTCATCTATGTAATTATACCTTTTTAGCTTGGATATCTATTCAGAAACTGCAGAGAAGGCAAATTTACCCTTTTGAACGATAATTTTTATGACACTTCCCTTTTCGTACTCGCCCGCCAGCATACCATTAGCAATATGGTCTTCGATATGCTCTTGGATGGTTCGCCTAAGTGGTCGAACACCGTTGTTGGCATCATAGCCCTCATTTATTAACTGCTTTTTGGCTGTAGTGGCAACAGAAATTGCTAAACCCTTCTTGGCAAGCCTGTCAGATAGCTCTTTTAGTTGCAGATCCAAGATTTTAGTCACGTCACTTCTAGTCAGAGCCCTAAACACGACAATCTTATCGATTCGGTTAATAAGTTCTGGGCGCATAATCATCTTTAGGTCACCCATAACCTTCTCGGTATTTTCTTCGTGTAAAACCTTAAGCTGCTTCTTTTCGTCGTCCTCGAAGGCTCTAAATCCTAGTGAAGCTTCTTTTTGGAGCTTATCGGCGCCGACGTTGCTGGTCATAATAATCGTTGTGTTAGTAAAGTCGACTTTTCGACCTTTGGCATCGCTTAGATATCCATCTTCTAGAATTTGTAGCAATATGTTGAAGACTTCTGGATGAGCCTTTTCAATTTCGTCGAACAAAACTAGTGAATACGGTTGCCTACGAATTTTTTCGGTCAACTGACCGCCGTCTTCGAAACCAACATAACCTGCAGGTGCACCAACAAGTCGGGCAACTGTATGGCGTTCGCCGAATTCTGACATATCGATCTTAACAAGTGCATCTTCGGAAGCATAAAACTCACGGGCCAAGACTTTTGCGAGTTCTGTCTTACCGACACCGGTTGGCCCTAAGAATACAAAAGACCCAATTGGTCGGCGGCCATCACCAATACCTGAACGATTACGTCTAATAGAACGAGCAATCGCCGTGATAGCTTCTTTCTGACCAATAATGTGTTTGGCAAGATGCTTCTCTAGCTCAACCAAATATTTGGCTTCGGACTTCATAACTTTAGAAACTGGCACTCCAGTCATTGTCGCAACAACTCCAGCCATATCATCACTTGTTAGGGTAATGCGATTGGCATAGGTATTCTTTTTGCGGCTGACATCTAGGTCTTCGTTCAAGCTGCTGAGTTGGATCTTTAACCTTGCTGCTCGTTCATAATCTTCGGCATCCACGGCATCTTCCATGCGTGAACTTGCCAATTTGATTTCGCGAATTAGTTTTCTTTGCGCAAGTGGAGTCTTACCGCGCTCAATTCTTATGTGTGCTGCTGCCTCATCAATTAGGTCGATAGCTTTGTCGGGCATAAACCTGTCATTGATGTAACGTTGCGCTAGCTCATATGCATCCGTGACAACTTCGTCATTAATTTCTACACCGTGATAATCCTCGTAGTGGCGCTTAAGCCCGCGCAAAATCGCAATAGTTTCGTGACGATTGGTTTCCGGAACAATTACCGGCTGGAAGCGTCGCTCTAAAGCAGCATCTTTTTCGATGTGCTTAGAATATTCATCAATTGTTGTCGCACCGATAACTTGGATCGCGCCACGTGCTAGCGATGGCTTAAGGATGTTACCGGCATCGATTGCGCCTTCGGCTGCACCAGCACCAACCAGTAAGTGCATTTCATCAATAAAGACGATGACTGACTTGTCATCGGTTATTTCTTCCATAACTCGCTTGAGTCGTTCTTCGAACTCACCACGATATTTTGTACCAGCAATCATAGCAGCCAGATCGAGCATCACAATTCGTTTGTCCATCAAGTGATCTGGCACTTCTTCGGCAATAATTCTGTGAGCAAGTCCTTCAACAATTGCTGTCTTACCAACACCTGGCTCCCCAATTAAAACTGGATTATTTTTCGTACGTCTGTTTAGAATTGTCATCATCCTGCGAATCTGAGCTTCGCGGCCAATTACTGGATCTAGTTCTCCACGTCGAGCTTGGTCGGTGATGTCGATACCAAAGTAATCTAAGGCACTGCCACGTCGCTTGCGTTTTTGGCCTTTACCATTTACATCGAGCACATCAAACTGCTGACGGTTTAGGTACTGCTCAAGGTCCGAAGTTAGCTGATCGATATCGATTTTCATGTCTTTTAGCAAGATCGTGGCTCGGGCATTCTTCTGCGACAACAAACTATACAAAATATGCTCAGTCCCGCAGAATTCTTGGTTAAACTCCTGTGCAACTTCCCACGACATCTTGAGTGTCAGTTTGGCAGTCTCGCTCAATCCCTTTGAGCCATTGTTCATGACCAAAGTCCTAGGGGTTAGATTTAAGGCAACTTTTGCCCGATCCAGCGTAATGCCAGTGCTTTCAAGTAATTTCCCGGCGACAGAGGTTTCTTGCGCGAGCACACCAAGAAGTAAATGCTCGGTGCCAATATAGGCTGAGCCAAAGCTCCGCGCGATAGCGTCGGCATGCTTAAGTGAAGACCGCGCGTTATCGGTTAATCGACTGAGGAAATCTGAGAATTCTGGTGTGTTAGGCATATGTAAATTGTACGCCAATTAGCACTCGTTTGGCAAGAGTGCTAGCTCGCTTCATCTCCGTGTTCGTCAATCGCTTCTAGCAACGAACTTTCTAGTTCTTCTTTACGCTTGAATCCCTTCTTTACGTCAGGTTTTTTGTCATCAACAACTGGTGCTTTTTCTTCAGCCTTTTCTGCAGGAGCTTCATCGGCAACAGCTTGTTCTACTTCGGCAGGTGCTTCGCTTACTACTTCTTCAGCTGGCTTGTTAGCAGATTCGATGTCGATTTCGTAACCAGTAAGCTTAGATGCCAGGCGTACATTCTGTCCGCTCTTACCAATCGCTACCGACAACTGATCTTCATTAACTTTAACAACTGCTTTCTTGTTCTTTTCATCGAGTTCTACTGTTTGAACTTCGGTTGGAGACAGAGCGTTCTTTATCAACTTCTCAACGTTTTCGTCGTAAGCCACAATGTCGATCTTTTCTTGATCGCCAATTTCACCCATTACTGCCTGGACACGAGTTCCGTGACCACCAACGAACGTTCCGACCGGGTCTACACCTGGTACAGATGAAGAAACTGCGATCTTAGTTCTAACACCGGCTTCTCGGGCGATAGCTTTAATCTCAACGGCACCATTTTCCATTTCTGGAACTTCGGCTTCGAACAGAAACTTAATGAATTCGGTATTTGCCCGTGACAAAATTAACTGAGGACCACGATTAGATCGTTCAACATCCTTAAGGAAAACCTTGATTCTTGAGCCTGAACCATAATATTCACCAGGAATCTGTTCTGACATTGGCAAAATTCCGCTAGCTTTACCTAGGTCGATCCGGACGACTCGCTGTTCTACTCTTTGGACAACTCCATTTAGCACTGTGCCAATTTTGTCGCTGTATTCATCGAGCACGTTTTCTCGCTCGGCTTCACGCAACTTCTGCAAGATAACTTGCTTAGCTGTCTGCGCAGCGACACGTCCAAAACTGGTTGGCTTAGAAATAATTTCGACAGTATCGTCAACTTTAGCGCCTTTTTTAATCTTCTGAGCATCTGCAACATTTATCTCAACTAGTTCGTCTTCGACTTCTTCGACAACTTGCTTGCTGACGTAAACAATCACATCGCCGTTATTTTGGTTAAACTGAGCTCGGACTTCTTGCTCACGTTCACCGTAATCTTTACGAAAAGCTGCAGCTAAGGCCTGCTCAATAATTTCATGAACTACATCTTCTGGTAGGTTTTTTTCTTCTGCAATCTGTCTGACTGCTAGTATCAATTGTTTTGGTTCTATATCCATATCTCACTCCTGTCTCTTATGCACATTTTGGGTTTAAAAAAGCCGACCTGCTGGCCGACTACTACTCTTTAATCATAACGCGTCTTTTAACTTCAGTCAAGAGGTAGCTAAGTCGTGTTACAATTGCGACAATGACCAACGTTAAACATTTATTAGAACAGTTTGTTCCGGCTAATTATGATATTAGCCTGAAAATTGATCCAGAAAAGCTGACCTTTACAGGTAAGGTTGTGGTTAATGGCGAAAAAATAGCTGAGTCTAAGTCTGTTTCGGTTCATTCTAAGGATCTAGAAATAGTTTCCGCCAAAGTCAACGGACATCCTGCCTCAACAGCCAGTCATTCGCAGGAAGAGTTAGAGCTCATCACTAAAGCCAAAATAGCGGCCGGCGAATGTCAGCTAGAGCTTGAGTTTAGTGGCCTAATAACTGAGACCATGCACGGAATCTATCAAGCGCCTTACATCCAGTCTGGTGAAGTAAAGTTGATTGTGGCCACGCAATTCGAATCTCACCACGCGAGGGAAGCTTTCCCTTGTATTGACGAGCCGATGGCTAAAGCAACTTTTAATCTATCTTTAACTTATCCAACAGGTCAGGTGGCACTTTCAAACATGCCCGTTAAAGAGTCCTCTGCGAAAGCTAAGTCAACAACTATAAGCTTCGAAACAACACCGATCATGTCGACTTATTTACTAGCGTTTACCGTCGGCGACCTAAAAAGTATTTCGACAAAAACAGAGCGTGGAGTCGAAGTTAATGTTTGGTCTACTCCCGACAACGCCGGCTACTTAGACTTTGCCCTAGAAACCAGCAAACAAGGCTTGGAGTTTTTCGAGGAATACTTTGCTATCGATTACCCCCTACCAAAATGTGACATGGTCGCAATCCCGAGCTTCAGTTCCGGTGCAATGGAAAACTGGGGCCTGATAACTTACCGCGAATCTGCACTATTCGTTGATCCTAAAAATACCAAGCTTGGCACCAAGCAGAGAATTGCCGAAACAATCATTCATGAGCTGGCACATCAATGGTTCGGCAATTTAGTTACAATGAAATGGTGGTCAGATTTATGGCTCAACGAAGGTTTTGCCTCGTGGGCAGCCAATTTTGCCGTCGACAAACTGTTCCCAGAATGGAATTATTGGGCGCAATTTATTTCGGCAGACTATAGTTTAGTCCAGTCGGCTGATGCTTTACCTAGCTCGCGTCCGATCGAAGCCGAGATAAACGACCCTGACGAGATCCGCAGTATTTTTGATGAAATAAGCTACTCCAAAGGTCCAGTAGTGGTACGAATGTTGCAACAGTACTTGGGTGAGAAAGAATTTCAGCGTGGGATTAGTTACTACATCCGCAAGAATGCCTATAAAAACGCCTCGACTGCCGATTTGTGGTTAGCTCTCGAGGAATCTAGCGGTCTACCTGTAAGTAATTTCATGTCGGCCTGGACATCACAAGCTGGTTATCCTTTCGTACGTATGAAAATTAAAGCTGGAAAGGTTGAACTAGAACAGTCTCGTTTTTTGTTAACAGGCAAAGATACGAACCAAATCTGGCCAATTCCCGTAACCAATACCAACACAAGCGCAAGGTTTGTGCTTAATTCCAAATCTGGTACGTGGGAAACTGATGTTTCTGATTATCCTAAGTTTAACGCCATGCAGGGTAGCCTCTACATGACTGCTTACCCTGACGATTACGTTACTGCCCTTAGGAAAAAAGTTATCGACCAAACTTTTAACGAAGTTGACCGACTAGGCTTGGTTGAGGACATATTTCAGCTTGCCCGAGCTGGACATGGTTCGATCATTGATTCGTTAGACTTAGTCTTTAACCTCAAGAAAGAAGAAAGTCTCGTGGTTTGGGAAACCGCAGTTGGTCAGATCGCCAACATTCGTAAAGTTATGGACAGCGATGAGCTTATCGATAAAATGCGACCTTTTATGAAGGATCTAGCAAAGCATAATTTGGAACGTTTGGGTTGGGAACCAAAAACTGACGAATCAAGTTTTGATAGTCTCATGCGACCTTTGGTTATTAGCACTGCAGCGTTCGGCGATAATCAGACGGTGATCAAAAAAGCTCAAAGTATGTTTGACGCTGCTAAAAAGCCAGAAGACATTCAGCCAGACCTGAGAAATGCTGTTTACGGAGTGGCTGTACGTTTTGGCGATCAAACAACATTTGAGAAACTATTAAGTTTTTACCTCAAGACCGAATCCCCACAAGAAAAAACTACGTTAGCAGGTGCATTAACCGGCTTTAAGCAGCCAGAAATAATTGAACAATGCTTTGACCTAATCAAAACAGAGGTCAAGTTGCAGGACGCAGGCTTTTGGTTTGCCTACAGCTTTTCTAACAGATATGCCAAGCGAATGATGTGGGATTGGATAAAGGACAATTGGGATTGGGTACTGAGCAAGTTTGATCAAGATTTGATGACACTGAGCTGGATACCAGAATATTCAGCCTTGGTCTTTTCTGACAAAGAGTTCCTGGCTGATTACAAAGCCTTCTGGAAAAAGAATAGTCGTAAGTCGCTTGAGCGAGAAGTCGCCAAAGGAATCGAAAACCTTACCTGGCAAATAGCTTGGCGAGAGCGTGACTTTGCCAAAATTGATAAGTATTTTTCAAAACGCTAAGACAGTTCAATAAAATCTTCGATTTCGAACATTGGCCCAACGCTTATAGCACATAAAATAAATTGGTTAGTCAGCCTGTACTTCGCTATGAAAAACTCGGCAGCATATGCCATTTGTCTTATTTTTACTGGGGTTATATATTCTAACCCGCTTCCCTGCCCCGATTTACTGCGAAATTTAACCTCAACAAAGTAAATCGTCTTGTTTTTGGAAGCAACAATATCAATTTCGCAATATCTTGTTCGCCAGTTTTGAGCATGAATCTTGTACGAATTTCTGACTAAATACTCAGTGGCTGCCTGTTCAGCTTGTCTTCCCAGTTTGGTTGACATAGATTGCCTGTACCGGCTTGTAACTTAATCTGTGGATAGCACAGACTCCATGGCTAGCTAAAGCTTCTGCGTGCTTCTTTGTGCCGTAGCCAAAGTGCTTGTCAAAGCCATACTCAGGATACTTCATGGCCATAGCCCGCATATAATTGTCTCTAGCGACTTTGGCGATAATCGATGCCGCACTAACTGCAGGATACTTCTGATCAGCCTTAATTTCGCACCGGTACTTCCCTTCTGGCAAGTATTGTATATTGCCGTCGATTACAGCTTCATTAAATTTGTGAGTAAGTTGGTCAACTGCAGTTTGCATAGCTTTGGAAGTTGCTTTAGTTAAGCCAAACTCATCGATAAATTTAGAATCAACCCAGCCAATCCCAATACTTATTGCTCCTTGTTTAATAAGTACCGATAAATCAGCCCTTTGCTTGGCAGTAATAAGTTTGGAGTCTGTTAAACCAGCAAACTTAGAGGCAGGATCTAGAGCAACAGCAGCAGCGACTATCGGACCAGCCCATGGTCCGCGCCCAGCTTCATCAATTCCGACTAATATTTTATCGTGCACCAGATAATATTAGCTGATCAGCCACCTCGTCAACAACCGATGACTTTTCGAGTGCATAAATAACGTCATCTGGTTTAAGCTGAGTATCTTTGCCAATAATTGCCATCGCCAGCGCAACTGCCGTAGCTTTGTTGGCGTAGGCAAATGGCCTTTGCTTGGCTATTTGGTGGCCAACGTAAGCTGCGGTTTCGATACTATTTAGCCAGTTCAGGTTGCCGTCTAATTGCAGCTCGATATCTTTCAAAACTTTAGCGTCACGCAACTCAGCTGGAAAGCCTAGGCTGTGACAAATATAAATATGTGCCAGCAACAAATCTTGAGGTGATATTTTTGATCTCATCAGTCTTCTAGCTTGGCAAATTCTGCCTGATGTTCATCGACAATTTGTTTGATCTCGGAAAATAAAGAATCAATTTTTTGGGCTGTCGGCTTTAAGGCCGTAATTTCAATAGTCTCGCGTCTGGGGTTATAACTTAGTTCAATTTCGTCTGATAGTTTAAGATTAAGCTTATCTAAAAGCCTCTTCGGCAAGGTTACGCCTAAAGAACTGCCAATTCGAATAATCTTTTGTGACATTACAATAAGATTATAACATAAAGACTACTCGGTTTTGTCTGTATCAGCTTCTTGAGCTGGTTTTGCGTCAGCTTTTTTTTCTTCCACTTTGACGTCTTCAACTTTAGCTTCTTCTGCAGGTGCTGCTTCTGCTTCTGGTTCTGCTTCGACAGCTACTTCGGCAACTTCTTCTATAGTTTCTGGAGGCGCATCATTAAAGCTGGCTGGAACGTTTACTTCGTCTTGGTCAAACTTAACAGAGTCAAGACGAGCAGATTTACCGCTGCGGTCTCGCATATAGCTAAGATAATTTCGGCGAACTTTTGATCGTTTAATAACTTCGATTTGAGTGACAAATGGTGAGTGGACTAAAAAAGACTTCTCTACGCCAACACCACTGGCAATTCGGCGCACAGTAATGGTTTGAGTGAAAGAATTTCCTCGTTTTGTCCGAATAACCAAGCCTTCAAAAATCTGAACTCGTTCTTTGTTGCCTTCTTTAATCTTCTGGTGAACTCGAACTACATCCCCAGACTTTACATCTGTGACTTTGGTCTTCTTCTGACTGTCCTCAATAGTTTTGATAACTGACATAGCCAGAAGATCCTATCACATACCACCTCTGGTTGCAAGGGGTGGGACAAGAAATTAATTAGCCAACTACACGATATAGTTCGTCTATGCTAGTCTTGCCTTCGATAACTTTGATAACACCGTTTACTTCTATAGTCTCCATTCCTTTTTCTACGGCGTGGTCATGCAGTTCTTCGCTAGTTATATGTTTGCTCTTGCGCATCATCTGAATTAGCTCATGATCCATTTTAAGAAGTTCAACGATCGCTGTCTGTCCTAAATAGCCAAATGGGGCGTCGGCCGATGGAGATGGCGAGTACAACTCAAAGTTTTCATCTTTGACACGTTTGATCATCTCTTCGTTGCCATTTAAGCGTTCAACCAAGGTGTTTTTAGTTTCTTCGTCAGGCTTATACGGTTGCTTCGTCGTTTCATCAAAAACTCGAACTAGTCTCTGAGCAAGTACCGCTCTGATAGCCGTTGGCAGTAAAGGGTTGTCGCCGACCATATCAAGCAATCGACTTAGAGCAGCAGCGGCATCGTTGGCATGGAATGTCGAAAGCACCAAGTGGCCACTCAGCGCAGCCTGTAAAGCAGTCCTAGCTGTATCTACATCCCTAATTTCGCCGACCATGATGACATCTGGATCCATACGTAAAACTGCTCGTAGAGTATCGGCAAAACCTGACTCATTATTCGTAGTTTTAACCGGTATCTGTATTAAGCCTGGCAACGTGTATTCAACTGGATCCTCAAGTGTGATAATTTTGCGTGTTGGCACATTTAGAGCACTAATAATCGAATAAAGCATTGTAGTTTTACCGGAACCCGTTGGCCCAACCGCCAAGAACAATCCAGAAGGGTGCTTGATGATCTCGTCAATCGCTTGTCGGTGGGCTTGATCGAGCCCAAGATTCTCCAAATTCAGTAACTTTTGATCGAGAGTAAAAATTCTTATAACAATATCCTGACCGTATATTGTTGGCACTGTTTCGATACGCATATTCTGAGTTATTTCACCCAACTGAAACTGAATGTGCCCAGTCTGCGGCTCTGGCGAAGCAATCGAAATATCCGCCTGAATGGAAATTGATGAAGCTAGTTGACGAAATTTCTCAATGCTCAAGTTGGCAACTTCGTGCAAAACGCTATCAATTCTAAATCGGACTCGAATACCTTCACGAGTAGTCTCTAAGTGCAAATCTGAAGCTCGCAGTTTACGCGACTGTTCGATCAAATAATTAAACATGTCCTCGCCGCGCACCTGCTCAAGAGTTTCGGAAATATCGGCAACCTTATCCACGTCATCGGCTTTTTCTATCTGGATATCGTTATAAACAACTTCTTCTGGTGGGTCGTACAAACGCATGAACTCCTGAAAACCCATTTCAGAAATCATGACGTACGAGATATTTAAGTCTTTAAAACGCTCGGCGAACTCACTTTTAGCGCGCTGTGGCGTAGCAATCGTTAATGCAAATACAATCTCACCACCTTCACGAGATAAAACCACGGCTTTGTATTTATACATCTCTTCGTTGGTCATGATGTCAGGGAATAATGGGTGTTGTTTTATCTGCCGAGAATCAAAATATCGAATATGCAACAAATTAGCCCGTCGACGAGTCGAAGCTTCTTCGTTGTTCCTTACATTTTCTTGATTTTTTGCTGCGTCCATAACTTCTTACCGACTATTGTACCATTTTAAGCTTTAGCGTCATCAGTTTATTGATATGGGTTACAATCTAGTCAATGAATGAACTTGTAGTAATCTTGGACAACATTAGAAGTACCTATAACGTAGGTTCAATTTTACGCACGTGTGACGGATTTGGAATAAAAAAACTCATCGTTTGCGGTCTTACGCCTTATCCGCTGGTAAAAGAAGATGACCGCCTGCCACACGTGTCTAAGCGAGCCCACGAGCAAATTGCTAAAACAGCTTTAGGTGCCGAACAAAATGTAGAAGTTAACCATTTTGACAAACTCGGACAAGCAATCGAAGAAATGCGATCTAAAGATTTTGAGATTTGGGCTATCGAGCAAGATACTTCGTCTGTTCCATTAAACACTTTGCAACAACAAAGTAAGAAAATTGCGATTGTTTTAGGTAACGAAATTGGCGGTGTCAATCTCACCGAAAAGTTCGACAAAATTATCGAAATACCGATGAAAGGTAAAAAAGAGTCATTCAATGTTTCTGTGACCGCTGGAATTGTGATCTATCATCTGACGCAAAAATAGTGCTAAAATAGTCTTTATGATCTTCGGTCACTCATTCAAAAAAATCCTCAAGGGGTTGTTCTCGCCAGACGTTTTGAGTTTATTTGTTCTTCTTTTTTTAATTCTCATCCTTGGCACGATATTTTATTCTTTGCACGAAGATTGGTCAGTTATTGATTCGTTCTACTTCTCGGCTATGACAATTACAACCGCAGGATTTGGTGATTTGCACCCATCTACGGACACAAGCAAGTTGTTTACAGTGTTTTATATATTTCTAGGCTTAGGCGTTGTTTTGGCATTCGTCCAGACATTAGTGCAACATTCGCACCACGAAAAACTCATGTCTCGAATAATCCACCGAGAAAATAAAGAATAATCCGCCGAACTACCTAACAGCAACACACTTGGGATCGTAGATTTCGCCGATACTAGTTACTAATTCGTCGCTGACATCAATTTTGAAAGGCAATTTGATAGCACTTTTTTCAGCTTCACCAAGTACTAGAATCACTTCCTGCCGACCTGGGAATTTATTGAGTAGTTGCTTGAGCTCTAACAATTTTTCATTCTCGTCAGGCTTTTTGATGTGAACATATAGTTTAGCCTCGGGTACTTTCGGTGTAGGTTTCGGACTCGACTTTGGCTTCGTTCTAGACTTGGACTCAGACTTTTCAAAGTTTTTACCACTTGTTTTGTAGGCCTTGATAGTTTCCTGGCTAATCGGCGTGATGGAATCGGCAATGATTTTAATATCTTCTCCTGGCTTATTATCACGATCTTTCGTCGAAACTTTCCCAGCCACGTGAATAATATTGTCTCGAATCAAGTGCTCGCCATTGGTATTAAAAGCATCAGGGAAAACAATGATCTCGGTTTCGCCAGTTTTATCTTCGATTTTTACAAAAGCCATTTTGGACCCAGTTTTAGTAGTAATCTGTCTAATGTCAGTGATCACGCCAATCACGGCTGTGTTTTTGTTATTGTCTTTGGTTGTAATTTCCTCGATAGGCTGACCATTTTCTCGGGCAAAATCATCAACATCGTCTAACGGATGCTTGGATAAATATATCCCTAAAAGCTCTCTCTCCCACTGCAAGGTTTCTGTTTCGGTTACCGGTGTAGCAGTCTGTTCAAAACTTATCTTGTTAGAGACTTGATCACTAACGCCACCAAACAAATCAGTCTGGCCACTGGCTGCTTCTTTCTGAATTTTTGATCCGTACGCTAGTATACCGTCCAAATTTAACAACAGATGATTGCGCTCATCAAAAGCATCGAACGCACCGGCTTTGATCAGGCTTTCCCAGGACTTACGGTTAACGATCCTAGTGCTGACACGCTTAACAAAATCTTCAACCGAAGCAAATTTTCCATCTCGCTCGCGCGCGTTGATAATTTCTTCAACAGCTCCGCGCCCAACATTTTTGATTGCCGCCATACCAAAGCGTATTTGCTTGGATCCAGGAACAACGGCAAATTCTAGGAATGATTCATTAACATCTGGCGGCAGGACCTCTATGCCCATATGCCGACACTCGCCGACCTCAATCGCCAAACGGTCGATATCGTCATAGTCACTCGTCATCAGCGCGGCCATGAAAGCTGCGGGATAGTTAGCTTTAAGATAAGCAGTCCAATACGAAATTAGACCGTAGCAAGCTGCATGAGCTTTAGGGAAGGCATATGCGGCAAAATCCTGCAGCTGTTGCCACAGTAGTTCCATATCCTTTTCGGGTGCATTTGAGTGCTTGATACCACCTTGAACGAATATTTCCTTTTGTGCAGCCAGCAGTGACGCGATCTTTTTACCGATAGCCTTTCGCAATGTGTCGGCTTGCCCACCGGTAAATCCGCATAAGTCTTTAGCGATCTGCATGACCTGTTCCTGATAAACCATCACCCCGTAGGTATTTTTTAGGGCATCTTCCATTTTTGGGTGCAGATAAACTGCTTTTTTCTTACCATGTTTACGCGCAATGAACTCGTCAATGTATTGCATCGGCCCAGGGCGGTAAAGTGCGCCCATAGCGACAATGTCTTCAAATTCTGTCGGTTTAAGTTGTTTGATGTAACGCTTCATGCCGGCAGACTCGAGCTGGAATACGCCTGTTGTAGAGCCTTTGGACAGCAGTTGGAAGGTTCTTTTGTCGTCCAACGGAACTTTAGCAATATCAATATCCAAATCTTCAACTTTTTTAATTATCCTCAAAGCATTCTTAACAATTGTCAAATTTGATAGCCCTAAAAAGTCCATCTTAAGTAGCCCGAGCTCTTCGATCGGGTTCATTGAGTACTGAGTCGCGATCACGCCTTTTTGAGCCATCTCGAGTGGCGCGTACTTAACAATTTTGTCTGGCGCAATCACCACTCCCGCAGCATGCACACCATGAGAACGAATTGTGCCCTCAAGTTTGATCGCTTGATCGATAACCTTTTTAGATTCGATATTTGTCTCGTATTCATACTTTAGGTCGGTATCTTCAACTATCGAGACTTCTAACGGGGTGTGTCTGCCCTGGATGGGCATTGGCACGAGCTTGGCTAAACGATCGGCATCGGCATATGGAACTTCCAGAACTCGTGCGACATCGCGAATAGCATTTCTAGCCGCCATCTTACCAAATGTAACAATATGCGCTACATGATCCTGACCGTACTTTTCGACACAATACTCAATAACTTCGTCTCGGCGACTATCCTGAATATCAATGTCGATGTCGGGCATTGATATACGATCTGGGTTAAGAAAACGTTCGAACAGCAAATCGTATTGTAGCGGATCGAGGTCGGTAATTCTCAAACCATAAGCCACGATTGAACCTGCGGCAGATCCTCGTCCTGGGCCAAACATAATTCCACGATCCTTACCCCAGTTAATAAAGTCCTGAACAATTAAAAAGTACGAGGCGTAGCCCATCTTCTTAATAACCCCTAGTTCAAACTCTGCCCGATCGATTATTTCTTTGGTTAATAACTTCTTGGCTTCTGCGATGCTTAACGCTACCGCCCCGGGACGATCTTTCTCTGCATACCTAACCGTCAGCCCCTGATAAACAAGTTCATTTAAGTAAGCAAAGTCATCGTTTTTTCCTTTGGGTAGTTCAAAATTCGGCAGTAAAATACCACCGAGTTGAAGTTCAACCTTGCAACGATCGGCGATAGCTCTGGTGTTTGTAATCAGTTCTGGGTGTTCAGCCCATCTTTCTATGATGTCTTTAGGATCGGTCAAAAACAGTTCCATGCCATCCAGTCGCATACGATTTTCGTCAGACATAAATGAACCTGTCTGCACACACAGTAAAATTTCATGCGCCTCTTGATCAGTTTTCTTTAAATAATGCGAATCACTTGTAATAACTGCTGGAATATCCAGTTTCTCTCCCAAACGCAACAGATGATTATTGATATTTTTCTGCACATCCCACTGATGAGAATGATCTTGCAACTCAAGATAGTACCTATCTCCAAACATAGCTTTGTATTTTAGGGCGATTTCCTCGGCCAACTTTAAGTCATCGACACGCAGTGCTTCACCAATTTCGCTACTAGCGCAGCCTGACAAAACTATTAACCCTTCACCATATTTTTTTAGTAACTCGTGGTCGATTCTAGCTTTGTGATAAAATCCCTCCAGGTTGGCAATCGTCGACAATTGCATTAAGTTTTCGTAGCCCTGATTATTCATGGCCAATAAAGTCAAATGATAACGATTTTTATCTTTGCCTGGGTCTTTATCGGTATGCAAACGGTTGGCAACATAAGTTTCGATGCCAATAATCGGCTTCAGATTATTTTCGGTTGCAGCTTTATAAAACTCAATTGCGCCAGACATTGTGCCGTGGTCGGTAATAGCCACAGCATCCATGCCCAATTCTTGGACACGGTTAACTAGGTTTGGGATCTTCTGTAAGCCATCAAGTAAACTGTAGTGCGTGTGGGTGTGTAGATGTACAAAGTCCCTACTGGTAAGTTGCGCAGTAGTTGCGGTCATAAGTTGAAGATTCAGCTATTACTTTGACTTCTTGATTCTTGAGCCGACTTCGTCAATCAGTTTATGAGCTTCGGCTAAAGCTTTATCAATGTCTTTACTATCAATTTCGCCTTCGTGTACAGATGAGATTAGCTCTTTAACTTTGAGCTGAGCACCTTCTAGCTTATTAGCCAGTTTTTCATACTCAATT
>JBGTET010000057.1:0-3681 GCA_041747695.1 Saccharimonadales bacterium (SeqCode) | reverse complement strand
GATCTGGTGCTGATGCAAAATGACTGGCCAGATTTTTACAGGTAAAGGAAAAATATGAAAACAATTGCAGTAATTTTTGGAGGACGATCAACCGAGCACGATGTCTCGATCATTACAGCACTGGCGGCAGTAATAAAACCGCTTGAACTGACAAAGCAGTACAAAGTCGAAGCTGTTTATATTTCTAAAGACGGAAATTGGTTTTGGGATGATCGCCTAAAAGATGTCAAAACATATCAAAACGGCTTGATTGACAAAATTACTCAGTCAGGTTCGCAAGCATCTATATCGTTGAAAGACGGTTTAACGTTGGTCAAAGCTAGGTCTGCCGGACGCAAACAAACTACCAAAATTGATGTTGTCTTTCCTGCAACTCACGGGACTCACGGCGAAGACGGCGAGCTTATGGGGCTATTGCAGATGGCTCGTGTGCCATTTGTTGGCTGTGACATGCAATCGAGTGTTATTGCTATGGACAAAGTGTTGTCCAAACAAGTTACAACCAATCTCAAGTTACCGACAACGCCATGGATGTGGTTTAACTCAATCGACTTAGAAGTCGACAGTAAAAGAATTCATGCTGAAATTTCCAAGTTTAACTATCCCCTATTTGTTAAGCCTGCACACTTAGGTTCGAGTATCGGCATCACAAAAGTGAATAAGCCAGAAGAATTACATAACGCGCTAGAAGTTGCTGTGCATTACGATGATAAAGTAATCGTTGAAGAAGGCGTTGCCAATCTAATTGAGGTGACCTTACCGATCATGGGAAATGACGATCCTGTCCCGGCCTTGCTGGAACAACCGCTGGCTCAGGATGTCGAATTCTTTGATTTTGACCAAAAGTATATCCGTGACGGCGGTGGCAAGAAAAGTGGAGGCAAATCAGGAACGAAAGGTGCACAAGGCTACAGCCAGATACCAGCTGAGATTGGCGACGAATTAACCGTGAGAGCTACTAAGTTAGGCCTGGATTGCTATAAAGCAGTCGGCTGCAGTGGAACTGCTCGCGTGGACATGTTAATCGATTCCAAAACCAAAGAGGTATTCTTCAACGAAATCAACCCCCTGCCCGGTTCGTTATACAGCCACAATTGGAATAAAGCTGGAGTTTCTAGTGTTGAGTTAGTCTCGCGACTGGTAGATTACGCAGAGCAAAAATTTATTGATAAGCAAAAATATACTACAGTTTTTGATACAAATTTCTTGGCGCAGTTCTAGTTTAATAAGTTCGTCCATCGAGGCCGTGATCCATGACTTTCGCCATAGATGCGGGGCCTCGATGTGTGTTGGTGTGGTTTTGGAGTGCTGATCTGGGGAGGGGCCGAAGCCCACTCTAGTGGAAGCCGTCGGATCGAATCCGACGCCCCCCGATCAACGTGCGGGGCTAGCGCTTGATCTTTCGGGTCTCCTTGGTCTGGGTGTTCTCTTCGATCTCACCTTTGCCACCACAGTCGTCGCACTTGCCGCCTGAAAGGCCGCCTAGGCCACTCCACTTGCCGCTGCCACCACATCGACGACACCTCTTCTTGATCCACGCCACCGCTATCACCTCTTTCAGAGTGGACAGAATTCAGCGGTAGCGCTTTTATATCACTATTATGCTAAATATTCAAGTGTTATGTTGGTTAGGGGGTGGCTTAGTGTGCGGGGACGTCTTCTTCGTGTCCTTGCTCGCCTTCAATCTCGTCATGACGTTCGTCAACTTCATCAGTATGACCGGGTCCTGCTTCAACACTAGATTCGGAATGGTTAGATTCATCGTGGCCTTGGTCTATGTATTGGTGTAAGTAGTTTGTGGTCAGAGTCACTATTACAACTCCAGCAATCAACATTGCGGTTTGAGGACCCGCAATAACCTTCTCTTCGTTCTTGTGAATACTTGGGATTATGTCGCTAACAGCGATGTATATAAAGAATCCAGCAACCAAGCCTAGGATTATCTCTAGCGGCAGTTCTACCGAGTTGCCCCACTGAAAAAATACAACAGCGGCAAAGACAGTGGCTAGCGCACTAAAAAAATTAACTAGAATTACATTTCGGCGCCTCATACCCTTCTGCAGCAACAAACCAAAGTCACCGATCTCTTGCGGAATTTCGTGAGCTGCCACAGCAAGTGTAACGACAATTCCAGTTTCTGGGCTGA
Source organism: Saccharimonadales bacterium (SeqCode) (assembly GCA_041747695.1). GTDB lineage: Bacteria > Patescibacteriota > Saccharimonadia > Saccharimonadales > JBGTET01 > JBGTET01. Next base: position 1,535 of record JBGTET010000057.1, on the reverse strand, counting down.
CCAAAAAGCCAGCTGCAATAGCAATACCATCTATAAAATTATGAAGTGTGTCGCCGATAACTATTAGTGGAACGTCGGGGTCGGTGTTTTTGTTGCCGTGTTCGTGGTGATGATGAAACCAGTGTAAAAATCGTTCTAGCAAAAAGAAGCCTAAGATTCCCATCATTGTCCAGAATAAGGCTTTCTCGATGTCGCCTGCATGGCTGGCTTCAGGTAAAACGTCAGCAAATGCCGCTGCTAACAGTGCGCCAGCTGCAAAGGGAGTCGCGTAATTAGCCAGTTTTTTGGCATTCCTTTTATTTACCAACAGTAGAAAACCACCAATTAGAGAAACGACTCCACCCACCAGTGAGAAAAAGATAACTTGAGATAAACTTGACATAATATTTCCTTGTTTGTTACCACAAGTGTAGAAAATGTCTTGCAAAATTGCAAAAGATTTGCAAAAATAAACATAAATGCAAACTTCTTCTATGCAAACTCTGTTTCGCGACAGACTGCAGCAGACCAATCTAAGCGTCACAAAGCCAAGATTAATGATTCTTGAGCTTTTGTCGAAATCCAAAGAGCCATTAACAATGCAAGAAATTGTACATAAGATACCAGAAGTTCACTTTGTCTCAGTTTATCGGTCGGTAGATATCATGAGCAAACATCGCCTTCTAAAACAAGTCGCTATTGGCTTTAAAACCAAGTATGAGTTGAGTGACGACTTTAAGCCTCACCACCACCACGCTGTTTGCCAGAGTTGTGGTAAAAGCAAACCGATTCATAGCAAAAAAATCGAAGCACTGATGCGCGACATAACACTTAAAGCAGGTTTACTCCCAACAGGTCACGATTTTGAGGTCTATGGCTTGTGTAAACGTTGCCAAATAAAGGTATCGAAGTAAATTAAACATTTAAAGTGTGATATTTGCTGGACAATTCTAGACCTAGAGGCTTTGTCTAAACAAATGTTCGAGCAGCACCAGTTTTACCAGCTCGGCCAGTTCGGCCAATTCGGTGGATGTAGGTATCGTGGTCTTGAGGTTGGTCGTAGTTGACGACTAAGTCGACATTAGGGATGTCTAAGCCACGAGCTGCAACGTCAGTTGCAACTAATACACGTACGCGGTCAGTCTTAAAGTTATCTAACGAACGACGTCGTTGTGATTGGTTCTTGTTACCGTGAATAGATTCACTAGAAATTCCTTTGGCGGACAAGCTGTCAGCTAAACGCTGGACGCCAAACTTAGTTTCGCCAAAGACTAAAACTTTTTCGAATTCATCAACTTTAAGAAGTTCTAGTAATTGCTCTAACTTCTGTTCTTTGCTGGCAACCTTGATGATATCTTGGTGGATATGCTTGCTGGTACGAGCCTCTAGCACAGAAACGGTAATTGGATCGCGTTGGATGCCGTTTATTAGTCCACCGACTCGTGCGTCCATAGTTGCGCTAAAGCACAATACTTGGCGACCTTCTGGAGTTAAGCCAATAATTTCTTTCATGTCTGGCAAAAAGCCCATGTCTAACATCTGGTCGGCTTCGTCGA
>JBGTET010000056.1:0-5305 GCA_041747695.1 Saccharimonadales bacterium (SeqCode) | reverse complement strand
CGCGTCTACCAATTCCGCCACCCGCGCATATAAATATGGAGGCGCGTACCGGATTCGCACCGGTGTAAAAGGTTTTGCAGACCTTTGCCTAACTCCTCGGCCAACGCGCCATATCTCTAGGACTGGTAGGTATTATACATAAGGGAAGAAAAACCTGTTACAGCTTTTGGTTATCAGTTACAATATAGACATACATAAGGAGGAAATATGGTTCTAATTATCATTGGTGTTGTAGTAGTCCTAATATTGCTTTGGCTTTGGGCGACATACAACGGTTTAGTAAAGTTAAATGTTCGAGTAGACGAGGCTTGGAGCGACATTACCGTTCAGCTTAAGCGTCGTGTTGATTTGATTCCTAACCTTGTCGATACAGTCAAAGGTTACGCTGCTCACGAGAAAAAGGTGTTCGAAGAAGTCACTAAAGCACGATCAGCCGTTGTTGGTGCAGGAAGCGTTAAAGAAAGCGCCGATGCCGACAACATGCTAACTGGGGCTCTAAAAAGCTTGTTTGCAGTTGCCGAGGCCTACCCAGACCTCAAGGCCAGTGCTAACTTTCAAGACTTACAGTCGCAACTAGTCGACACAGAGAACAAGATTCAGGCATCACGCCGTTTCTATAACGGTTCGGCTCGCGATCTTAACATCAAGATTAAAGTCTTTCCGAACAACATCTTTGTAAGTTCGCTTGGCTTTAAAGAGCGCGAGTTTTTCGAAGTTCAGGACCGAGCTAGCATCGAAGAGCCTGTAAAAGTCGATTTTAGTAACGATAAAAAGTAGAGTCTACACCCCGTGTATAGCGAAATAGCCGCCAACAAACGCAAAACTTGGCTGATTATGACAGTCTTTCTGATTCTGATCGGCGTTGTTGCCTATGTTGTCTCGGCCTACTGGTTTAATTCTCCATCAACTACCTATGCAATATTGGTGATGGCAGTAATTTACGCTGCGATCACTTATTATACTGGCGGTAAGATGGCAATTGGCTTGAATGGGGGAGTCGAAGTTACAGATACCAATAATCGGCTTTACCGAGTAGTCGAAAACTTGTCGATTACCGTTGGCTTGCCGGTGCCCAAGATCTATTTAATCGAAGACCCAGGCTTGAACGCTTTTGCTACTGGACGAGACCCTCAGCACGCTATGGTGGCGGCCACAACTGGACTTGTTAATTCGCTGTCCGACACCGAATTAGAAGGAGTTATGGCTCACGAACTAGGGCACATCCAAAACTACGACATCCGCGTGTCGATGGTGGCGTTTGCTTTGGTGGCGGTGGTTGCGATTATCAGCGATATCGTTATGCGTTCAATTTGGTTTGGTGATAATCGTGATAAGGGCGGAGGCGCTATAGCTATAGTCGGTCTAGTTGTAGTTATTTTAGCGCCAATCGCAGCACAACTGTTGAAGTTAGCTATTTCAAGAAAACGTGAATACTTGGCCGATGCTACTGGAGCTTTGACAACTCGTTACCCCGAAGGACTAGCCAGCGCACTCGAAAAACTCGGAGACGGCAAAGCCGTGCTTCATAAGCAAAACAGCTCAACGGCGCATTTGTTTATAGCGAACCCGCTTAAGAGCGGAGTTGTTTCTGGATTATTCAGCACTCATCCACCGATAGAAGAGCGAGTCGCTCGATTGCGCGCCATGGAGAACAAAGCGTAATGGCTAAGAAAACTAAAACCAAAAAGTCGAAGAAAACCCAAAACCCAGCGAAACAGTCATTTGATGTTATTTCTGCCCGAAGCCTAATCAAAAAAGTTTTGGTTATGATAAAGCAAAACTGGAAGATGTTTGCCATTTTTACGATTATTTATGGTTTGTTTATGCTGGTTCTGGTTCAAAGCCCTGCTAAATTTAGTATCACAGACATCAAGCTTACGATTACCGATAGCTTGCCAGAACAATCAGACAACTCGACACTTATTGCTGGAGTTCTAGTCGGCGAAAGTACAGACATTGGCTCGCTGGGCGCAACTTACGGCGTATTCCTATTCATTATCTTTTCTCTTGCTATGATTTATTTGCTGCGGGCTATGTACGAAGGCAAGCAGGTTCGTGTGCGAGATGGCTTCTACAAGGGTATGTACGGCCTGGTGCCAGCAATAATTTTGTATGCAATTATCATGCTCCAGCTTCTGCCAATGGCAATTGGTGGAATAATTTTTTCTATCGTGTCACTTTATGGGATTGCAGTAAATATTGTTGAATCCATCATCATTTGGACAGTCCTAGGGGCGTTTATTTTGTTGAGCGTTTACTATTTGTCGGCTTCGATTATGGCAGTTTATCTGGTTACGCTGCCAGATGTAACTCCGCTTGAGGCGCTTAAGCAAGCCAAAAAGATTGTCAAAGGACGCAGAGGCAAGATTATGGCCAGACTGATCACGGGATCTATTGTGTACATGATTGTCGCAGGAGCGGGATTAGTATTTGCCATCGCTGTCGTGCCAGCAGTGGCCGTTTATTGGTGGTGGTTGGTGGGTGTGGTGGCTTTACCGGTGGCACATGCTTATCTTTATAATTTATACCGGAGTTTGTTGTGAGCCGACCAAGTAAGAGCGACGCCCAAGAACGAATCCTTAAACTACGAGCACTGATTAATGATTATCGTTATGAATATCACGTAAAAAATAACTCGATTATGAGCGAGGCTGCGGCCGATGGCTTAAAGCACGAACTAACTCAGCTGGAAGAACTATTTCCTGAGCTAATAACTCCGGATTCACCAACCCAAAGAGTTGCTGGCGAAGCTTTGCCGCAGTTTGTCTCGGTTGAGCACACGTCTCGTATGCTGAGTTTGAATGACGTTTTTAACGAAGCTGAAATCAAAGCTTGGGAGCAGCGAATCACCAAACTTTTGCCTGCTGACACAAAGCTACATTACTTTGTTGACCTTAAAATGGATGGTTTCGCCTGTGCTTTGGTCTACCAAGACGGAAAATTAGTTCGAGGCGTTACACGAGGCGATGGCTTTGTCGGTGAAGATGTGACCATGAATGTTCGAACCTTAGATTCGATTCCATTAAGTCTAAAACATGATGGCGATCCTAAGTTTTTATCTGGCAGGACAGAAATTCGTGGCGAAATTGTCATGTATAAGAAAGATTTTGAGGCACTTAATAAAGCTCGAGCCAAAGCTGGCGAACCACTCTTCAAGAATCCACGAAATACTGCAGCCGGAACTGTTAGACAATTAGATCCTAAACTGGTCGCAGAGCGAAAACTGCATTTTCATGCCTATGATTTGCAACGAGACAATGCCAAAGACATTCCAACATACGAGTTTGCTTATAAAACTATGAACGATTTGGGGTTCATTACTAATCCGAAGGCAACAACATTAAAAAGCACCGATGAGGTAATAAAATATTCAGAATCTTGGGAGGAAAAACGTCATGATCTTCCTTACGGCACCGATGGTTTAGTTGTAAAAGTTAACGATCGAGCAGTTTATGGCCAACTCGGAGTTGTCGGCAAAGCCCCAAGAGGAGCCGTGGCTGTCAAATACGCTGCCGAAGAAGCCACAACAGTAGTCAAAGACATCATTATTTCTGTAGGGCGTACGGGAGCGGCTACACCAGTTGCGCTTCTGCATCCGGTTGACGTTGCTGGTTCGACGGTTCAGCATGCCAGCTTGCATAACCAAGACGAGATCGAGCGCAAAGATATCCGGGTTGGCGATACTGTGATTATTTTTAAGGCTGGCGATATTATTCCTCAAGTTAAACAAGTTTTAACAGAGTTACGTGACGGGTCCGAAAAGAAATTTGATATGGAAAAAGAACTCAAAAAACACCCGCTTGAGTTTGTTCGCGACGAAGGCGAGGCTGCTTGGCGAGCTAAAGACAGAGGCAGTCCGATTATTCTAAAGCGTGCGGTTCAGCATTATGCTTCAAAAGGTGCGCTAGATATTGAAGGTTTGGGCGAAAAAAATGTAGAACTTTTGGTAGATGCCGGCTTGGTCAAAGATTTGGCGGATATTTACGCTCTAACTAAAGACCAAGTCTTAGCACTCGATAGATTTGCCGAAATCTCGGCCACAAAATTGATTGAAGCTATTGCCGAAAAGAAGAACCCGCCACTTCCGAGATTCCTAAACGGTCTTGGCATTCGACATGTTGGTATCCAAACAGCTATCGACATTTCTGAACAGTTTCATAGCATGGAAAACTTGGCTAAAGCCAGCTACGAAGACTTGGCAGAAGTCGAAGGTATTGGCGAGATTGTCGCTCATTCAATTTTGGAGTGGTTTGCAGATGAGTCTAATAAAGAGCTAATGGAAAAATTTGCCAAACTTGGTGTTGAACCAAAAATTGCCAGGAAAATTGAAGGTCCACTGACAGGATTGTCTTTTGTAATTACTGGTTCTTTGCCAGGGATCGGTCGCGAAGAAGCCGCCGAAGCTATCCGCCAACGTGGCGGCACTTTCCAGAGTAGCGTAGGGCAGGGGACTACTTATTTAGTGCACGGCGAGAATGTTGGCGACAGCAAGCGCGCCAAAGCAGAAAAGCTGGGCGTTAAGCTTCTACCCGCGGAAGAGTTCATGAAAATGCTTGATTAACTAAGCATAAGGTTTTAAAATAAGCATTAGTAAGTTCGAGCGCAGGCTCTTGCGTAAAGATAAAACAAAAACTTCAAAACAATAGAGCCAGGGTGAGCGCGCTCGAGCTTTTTTATTTGCCAAAAAGTAAACAAAGTGCCAAAGTAAATGCAACGTTATGAGGAGTATGTATGAAACCTGACGAATTAAGAGAACTTACGCGAAGCGCCAAAGAAGAAGTAATTCTCAGGAACGCGTTAATGGCGGAAATCGACAAGCATAAGCCCAAGTATGAAGAGTTGAATAGCAGAAGGAGTGAGCTCTTTGATCGTCTTGCAAGAATCCGCGTCATGCTTGGTGTTGTGCCGCTGCCATATAGCTTTACTCTCGAGAATATTTGTGATGATAAAGGAGGCATCGTCGGTCGCAAAGTCGTAAGAGTAACGATGCTTAACGGGGCAGGAGAAATACTTAATTTCAGTGATGATACGCCGTCAAACTATGAGTTTTTCTTTGGAGTTACAGATCTCAAGGGTGACACAGTCAAAAAATTTGGGCATGAGTCGACAAATATGGAAGTTGAGGATTGTCCAGAATTTCCAGGATTTTATGTGAGTACGAAAATCAACGAACGCTCAACAATCGAACGAGCAAAAAAGTGGGGAGAGGTTTACTTGCCGCAGGTAGAAAAGAAGCTTGATGATCTTGAAGAAACTGTTGCGATGATAGAAGAGGCAATGGTCGATGAAGAGTTAAATCCTACTC
>JBGTET010000055.1:0-3173 GCA_041747695.1 Saccharimonadales bacterium (SeqCode) | reverse complement strand
ATTTTTGGGACTTATGGAAAAACCCGATGTTGACCAAATCGATGGCTTAAGCCCTGCGATTTCTATCGACCAAAAATCGACGACACGTAATCCGCGCTCAACGGTGGCCACAGTAACAGAAATTTATGATTACTTACGTTTACTTTATGCTCGAATAGGTATTGCCCATGGGCCAGACGGTAAGCCAATAACAGAGATGACACTTCAGCAAATTGTTGATGGGGTCCGTTCATTGCCAGCTGGTGCCAAGCTGATGATTCTTGCTCCAATTGTTATAGATAAGAAGGGCGAACACCAGCATATTCCAGAGCAATTTATGAAGGCTGGCTTTGCGCGAGCGAGGGTTGATGGAATTGTCTATTCACTCGACGAATATCCAGAATTGGACAGACAGAAGAAGCATACGATCGAGATTATTGTCGACAGAGTTATAAATTCCGAAGATATGATTGGGCGAATTAGCCAATCTGTTGAACAAGCTTTAGATTTAGGCGATGGCTTGATCCATGTAGTCGATGTCGACAAAAAAAGTCAGCATAAATTCTCTCAGCGTTATTTTAATCCTGAATTCCCTGACTTTGTGGCGCCAGACATGGAGCCACGAACGTTTTCTTTCAATGCTCCTCACGGTGCATGCCCAGTTTGTACCGGATTAGGTAACCGTTTAGAAGTTGATGCTGACATGATCTTGAATCCTAACCTAACAATTGCCGAAGGTGCGATCCGACCATGGAATCGTGTTCGCGTCGACACTTGGTATATGAAAAAGGTTGCAGCCATGGCCGAAGAGCATGGTTTTGACATCAATACTCCTGTCGGCAAATTATCTGATGAGCAAGTATACAAATTACTTTACGGCACCGATCAGCAGAAGTACTGGGTCGAACTTGGTAGTGGACGCGGCTACGAAGGCACGTTCGAAGGTGTGATTCCAAACTTAGAACGTCGGCATAAAGAATCAGAGTCTGAGTTTATCAAAAAAGATATTGAGCGTTTCATGCAAGAAAAACCTTGTCATGCTTGTGGTGGCAAGCGCTTAAAGCCAGAAGTGTTAGCAGTGACGATAAATGGCTATTCAATTATTGACCTGACAGAGATGTCAATTACCGAAACTTTGAAGGTTTTTGAAAATCTAAAACTTAATGCCAAAGACACTAAAATTTCGGTTCAGATTCTTAAAGAAATCAAAGCCCGACTAGGCTTCTTAATAGATGTTGGCTTGAATTACTTAACCTTAGCCCGAAGTGCTAAGACGTTATCTGGCGGTGAAGCCCAGCGCATTCGGTTGGCTACTCAAATAGGTTCAGGTCTGATGGGCGTGCTGTATGTTTTAGACGAACCTTCGATTGGACTACACCAACGCGATAACGAACGTTTGCTGACTACGCTTAAGCGCATGCGTGATTTAGGAAACACAGTAGTCGTGGTGGAGCACGACGAAGACACCATCAGATTTGCCGATTTCTTGGTTGATATTGGTCCTGGCGCCGGAATTCATGGCGGTGAAATTGTTGCGATTGGCACACCCGCTGAAGTCGCCAAGACTAAAGGCAGTATCACTGGCGAATACTTATCAGGTAAAAAGGAAATTATAGCTCCAAAGTCTCAGAGAAATGGGAATGGTAACTCAATCTTCATTAAGGGTGCAGAAGAAAACAACCTTAAGAATATTGATGTCGAAATTCCACTTGGAAAACTGGTTGTTGTTTCTGGAGTCTCTGGTTCTGGCAAATCTTCACTGGTTAACGATATTTTGGCTAAGGAACTCTCACACAAACTACACAGAGCCAATACTGTGGCTGGAAAACATGAATCAATTGAGGGTATTGAAAACTTAGATAAGGCGATTGTGATTGACCAGTCAGCAATTGGGCGAACCCCGCGATCTAATCCTGCAACGTATACAGGTTTGTTCACACCAATCCGCGAATTATTTGCAACCACACCAGAAGCCAAAGTCCGCGGCTACAAAGCTGGACGCTTTAGTTTTAACGTTAAGGGTGGTCGTTGTGAGAACTGTTCTGGTGATGGAATCATCAAGATAGAAATGCACTTTTTGCCAGATGTCTATGTTACCTGCGAAGTTTGCCATGGCCAACGTTATAACCGCGAAGCTTTAGAGATCCATTACAAAGGCAAAACTATTGCAGATGTTCTAGCTATGACGGTCGAGCAGGCTCACGAATTTTTTTCTAACATTCCAGCAATCGAGCGAAAACTCAAGACACTTAACGAAGTTGGACTGGGCTACATTACACTTGGTCAGTCGGCAACAACTTTATCTGGCGGAGAAGCTCAGCGAGTAAAGTTAGCAACTGAGCTGGCTCGACGATCTACTGGTAAGACTCTGTACATTTTGGACGAGCCAACAACTGGACTGCACATTGATGACGTAAAAAGACTGCTGAGTGTCTTACACGCCTTAGTCGATACCGGCAACTCTATGATAATCATCGAACACAACCTCGATGTCGTTAAATCGGCCGACTATGTGATTGATCTTGGCCCCGAAGGTGGCAATGGCGGTGGCGAGGTTATCGCAGCCGGAACTCCTAAAGAAGTTGCTAAGGTAAAAGCTAGCTACACCGGCCAATTCCTTAGTAAAATATTGTAAGCATTATGGAAAAAGTAATCCTTTACTACAAATTTGTGCCTGTTCCTGATCCCACTTCGGTTATGTTTTGGCAAAAGAATCTTTGCGAAAAACTTGGCCTAAAGGGCAGAATTATTATTTCCGAACAGGGGATTAACGGAACTCTTGGCGGTGGCATAAAGAATGTAAAGTTATATACGCGTGAGATGAATCAGCACCCGATTTTCAAAAAGATCGATTATAAATGGAGCGACGGCAAGGCCGATGACTTTCCTCGTCTGAGCGTAAAAGTACGCAAAGAACTCGTGACTTTAGCACCAGATGAAAAATTTGATGTCTTTAATAAATCAAAAGGTTTACGGCCAAAGGCTTGGCACGAATATATTAAAAATAATCCAGACGTAACAGTTCTTGATGCTCGCAATAAATTTGAAAGCGATATTGGTGAATTTAAGACCAAGAACACAATCAAGCCACAAATCCAGAATTTCCGTGAGATTAAAGACGAGATTAAAGACTTAGATAAAGATAAACCCGTTTTAACATATTGCACTGGTGACATTCGATGCGAGTATCTTTC
>JBGTET010000054.1:0-9458 GCA_041747695.1 Saccharimonadales bacterium (SeqCode) | reverse complement strand
AAAAGAAAGACATCTTGTTTTTTGCTGACAACGTTTATAGGTTTGTTCAGGCCCGAAATGAGCTGTCGACAATTACCGACCAAATACCAGCCGAGGGAGGTTATCAGCCAACAATTTTCTCTGACGTAAAAACCATGCAAGATCGATTGAGTTCAAACGAAAACGGTTCAATCACGGCTGTACAGACGATTTATGTGCCTGCAGATGACCTGTCCGACCCGGCAGTGCGGGTGATTCAGCACGAGCTTGATTCAATCATCGTTCTGTCACGTAAGGTCGCAGAAGAGGGCATTCGACCTTCTGTCGACTTGCTCCAAACTCAGTCTTCATTGCTGACTCCGGACATTGTCGGCGAGCGCCATTACTTGCTGTCAGTTCAGGTTCAGACTTTGATGCAAAAATATGAATCATTAAAAAGCATCATCGCGATTATCGGCGAGAATGAGCTTTCGCCGATCGACCGTGCGGATTACCATAAAGCTTTAGCGCTGATACAGTACTTTTCTCAAAACGCATTTGTAGCCGAAGATTTAAGCGGTAAAAAAGGTGAGTATTCAACACGCGAAGAAACACTTAAGGGCGTAGAAGAGATTATAGTTTAAGGGTAAGTATGCAAGACGATAACGCACAACCAGACAAAGAATCAGAAAAACCCGGCATGCAAACCACTGATGATAAACCTACGAACTTAGGTTTGCTGAACGATATCCAAAAAGATGACAAGAGTGCTCTATCGAAAGTAAAAATCTATTCGCCATACAGGATTTATTACGATGATGCTGCCGACAGCGTATCGGCAGTCAACTTGACTGGTCCCTTCGACATTTTGCCAGGACACAAGAATTTTATGACTCTGCTTGATCGTGGTGAAATTGTCGTGCGTTCTAAAAATGGTGCCCAGAAGCTGAAGATCGAACGCGGGGTTATGCACGTTCGCAACAATGTTGTCGAAGTTTTCCTCGACGTTTAGAAAGCAACAGAGCAATACGATTGTGGAAAAGATGTGAATAATTACTTGCATAAGTCATAGAGCTAATGCTAAATTTATAACAGTTTGAAGACTCTAACAAAAATCAAACGGACACCAAATACAAAAAATTAAACGCGTGGAGGACTTTTATGTCCTATTTTAAAACCGTCGCGTCGCCCAAACACACCACAACATAACGGTCGGAACTTAGCTTCCGCCTAAAATAGCGCCTTTTCGGGCGCTATTTTGTTTATATACAAAAACTATGAATGAGCAATCAGCCATATTCAATTTGCGACTAGCTCGAACCTCCGATGTCGCCAATCGAATATAGCTGACTGCTCAAACCCATAAATTTAAGCTATACTATCACCCCTATGGGAAAGACAGTTTTTGTAGGAATGAGTGGTGGGGTGGATTCCTCCGTAACCGCAACTTTGATGAAAGACCAAGGCTATAGCGTCGTTGGAGTCTACATGAAGAACTGGGCAGACAATCTGCCAGGTTGGCATTGCCCATGGCGCGAAGATTTAGCAGACGCTAAGCGCGTAGCTGTTCAGCTTGGAATTAATTTGCGAGTTTATGATTTTCAGGACGAATATAAGCACAAGGTTGTCGATTATTTGATAGATGGCTACAAGCAGGGGATTACGCCAAACCCAGATGTTATGTGCAACCAAGAGATTAAATTTAAGCTGTTTTTGGATGCAGCACTTAACGATGGGGCCGATATGATTGCAACTGGTCACTACGCTCGAATTCAGGACGGTAAATTGCTAAAAGGCGTAGATGATAATAAAGACCAAACTTACTTCTTGTATCGAATGCCTAAAGAATCGTTGCCCAAAACGCTGATGCCACTTGGCGAAATGACCAAACCAGAAGTTAGAGAAATCGCTAAAGCAAGAAACTTAGTTACAGCCAATAAAAAAGAATCGATGGGCATCTGTTTTGTCGGCAAAGTGCCAATCAAAGATTTTCTGATGAATTTTGTTGATGAGCAACCTGGTCCAATTGTCGATGCCGAAGGCAAAGAAATTGGCCAGCACGACGGAGCTTTATTTTACACAATTGGCCAAAGACACGGGTTGGATGTTGGCGGTGGCTTGCCTTACTACGTAACAGGCAAAGACATGGAAACAAATACTGTTTTTGTAACCACAGACCTAGATGATAAAAAGCTTTGGACTAATCAGCTTAGTTTAACCTCGACGAACTGGCTGGCAGATCCAGAAAACGGCAAACAATATCAGATTAGAACACGTCACCGAGATAAACTAAATGACGCCGTGCTAGTTTTGGACGGAGATTTAACCAAATTAGAAATCACTAAAGAAATAAGAGCAGTCACACCTGGGCAATCATGCGTAATCTACGATGGCGATATTGTCGTCGGGGGTGGTATTATTATCTGATGAACGCGCAGGAAATTCGTAACCAGTATTTGAAGTTTTTTCAAGAACGAGGCCATAAGATAATTCCCCGGGCTCCTTTGGTGCCACAAAACGACCCGACGACTTTGTTTGTCGGCTCTGGGATGCAGCCACTAATTCCCTATCTGCTCGGCGAGCCGCATCCCGCAGGCATTCGTTTAGTTGATTCTCAAACGAGTTTTCGTGCAGACGATATGGACGAAGTCGGCGATAATCGGCATACAACGTTTTTTGAGATGCTTGGTAACTGGAGCCTCGGCGATTACTTTAAGGTTGAGCAAATCCCGTGGCTGTGGGAATTCTTAACTGAGGTAGTTGAGCTAGATCCGAAAAAACTTTATGTCACAGTCTACGGTGGCAACAAAGAATTCAACATTCCTAAGGATGATGAGTCTGCAAATATCTGGAAAGGTCTATACGAAAAAGCCGGCTTGAAAGCTGTCGAGGCAGAAATTGGCTCAGAACAAGATGGTTATAGCAAAGGCATGAAGCTAGACGAGAGAATCTTTTATTACGATGGCAGCAAAAACTGGTGGAGCCGTGCAGGCAACGAAGCCAATACCCCAATTGGTGATCCGGCAGGGCCTGACAGCGAAGTCTTTTACGACTTCGGAACTGAACACAATACTGACTATGGTCAAAACTGCCACCCCAACTGTGACTGCGGAAGATTTTTAGAAATTGCTAACAGTGTATTTATGGCTTACAGACGCACAAGCGATGGCTTTGAGCCGTTAGCTAAACCAAATGTAGATTTTGGCGGAGGACTCGAACGCATTGCAGCAGCAAAGATAGATAGCCCCGATATGTTCAAAATCAGCGTTCTCTGGCCAATTATTGAAGAGTTGCAGAAGTTATCTGGCAAAAAATACGACGATAACACCGAAAGTATGCGAGTTATTTCTGACCATTTGCGTGCTGCAGTATTTTTGGTTGTGGATGGCGTTGCGCCAAGCAATAAGGAGCAAGGTTACGTGGTTCGTCGATTAGTAAGGCGTGCAGTTCGTTATGCTTTTGACCTTGGAATAGAACAAAACTTTCTTGAAGGCGTAATTCCAGTTATTGCTGATCTATATCATGATGACTTTCCAGAGGTTGCAGAGAAGCGACAGGAAGTAATTGATATTTTGGCTCGTGAAGAAAAAGTTTTCCGACAAACCCTGCGTAATGGCTTGAAAATGTTTGAAAAAATAATAGTAACAGGAACTATAGGTACAACAATGATTGGTGAGGGACCGTTTGGTGGTGGAATGGTGCAACGAGCCCGGAAGTTAGGTGGAGAAGACATATTTGTACTGTATGACACCTATGGCTTTCCAGTAGAATTGAGCGTTGAGGAAGCACACAAACAAGGAGCGCAACTATCTGAAAACTGGCAAAAAGAATTTGATGCCAAAATGGCCGAACAACGAGAAAGAAGTAAAACAGCTACAAAAGGCACCTTCAAGGGCGGCCTGGGTGGTCAAACCATGCAGCACAAGAAATACCACACCGCGACTCACCTTATGTACCAAGCATTGCGAGATGTTTTGGGCGACCATGTTATCCAAAGAGGCAGCAATATCACAGAAGAACGTCTGCGTTTTGACTTCAGCCATCCAGAAAAAGTCACTCCAGAACAAGTTAAACAAGTTGAAGGTATTGTTAACGAGCAGATCAACAAAGACCTCAAAGTTTCTTGGGCAGAATATCCAACAGAAGAAGCTACCGGTAAACTCGGCGCGCTTGGGCAGTTTGGTGACCGTTATGGCGATAAAGTTAAAGTCTATAAAATGATCGCCGACGGTGAAGATAAACCATTCAGCTTCGAAATTTGTGGTGGCCCTCATGTTGACCACACAACTCAATTATCGGAAGATGGCAAAGTATTTAAGATAATCAAAGAAGAGGCTTCATCAGCCGGAATCCGACGAATAAAAGCTGTTTTACAGTAAAAAGAAAGCACCCCTCGAGAGGAGTGCAGCGACAAGAAACGAGGGGTGTGTTGTGGCCGGGGTGCCGGCCGACCTGGATGCGTCCGAAGACGCCAAGCGCAGAGCGCTCACCAGGCCGACCGACACCTCCGCATGGGTTTTTCGCACAGACTGACTACCGAGCCCGCCGGAACGTGGTCGTGCATGCACGGGGGGGTGCAAGCACGACCACCCAGACGCAGGCGCGGCGTCATTTTTCTGTCCGATAACCCGGGAGCGACAAGGCCGCTTTTCGCGACGGCGCCTCTCCACAACCTAGCAAGTGCAAGCACCTGCTAGTCGCAACCCTTCGGGGTATGCTAACCCTGGCCGGTAGGCGTCCGCCGCCCTGCCGATCAGGAGTTCATTACACAAAGGAGGAAACCGATTGCAACTTCTGTAACCTTGCTGTCCCGGCGCATCACCCTTTCTATTTTCACTAGTGCGCAATGTACGCACTAATCGACCTAGGTGAAGCAGCCCGCAATTAATGTGGGCTAGTTCACCTAGATCTGTCTCGTTTCTTGTCAAAAATACATATCAAACAAGTCGCCTCACCTGATAATTGATAACTAATATAACACAAGCATGTAAATATGTCAATGATATTTTGATAAAAAAATACACTCCAGACAGGGAGTGTGCTGCGCACTGTGTGCGAAGTTGTCGTGAGAAGAGCTCGAGACAGCTCGGACAAATTTGAGGCTGGAGCCCCGGGCCACCCGGCGGGTGGGGGTGACCCGGGACACGATCCAGCGCCATCGGTTAACCAAAGAGTGGGGGCGAGCCCCAGGAGTCGAGCGCAAGCGCTTCAAAACCCCCGGGGCATCAGCCCCACCCCCATGTGGAGTCTTCAGCCTTCCCCAGAAGGCTGTCGTGAAAGCTGGCATGCCCGTTATCCAGCTCAGACTCCATCACGATGTTGACCCGAGGCCCCTCAGCTTCCGCCGTGGAGGGGAGGATGGGGTACACGGCTCTCATGAGCCGTGAAGCCTCGGGTCAGGTCTCAGCCGAGCGGTCATTCGAAGTCTGTTCACGACGCCCCCCTTGGAACTCCGTGACCGCCCTTCGAATGCCGCCCGACCGTCGGCGCCCGCTTTCCCGCCTAGCACGTCCCGAAGGAGTTAGGTGCTGGTGGTCGGAAGGAAGCGACGCAGATTTTGTCTCGTTCACTTACGATATCTGGGGTCAAATGCTTAACCACAGGTTAACGTAAGTGAAAACTCTTCTCACTTGTCAAGGAAACGACGCCAAGCAAAGAACTTGACGACAGAGACCAAAATACCATTACATCTGTTATCTGTCAACAGTTATTTGTGCATAAAAAGTAGCGATTTGCTAGCTTAAGCGCTACAATATACCTCTGATGATGCTAAAGAAAATTTCGCCTAAATCCAAAAAACCGAACAAAAAAGCCAATGTTGTCGTTGCCCTTGATATCGGCACCGAGTTTGTTAAGGCAATCGTCGGTCGAATTCATGGTGACAGCGTGGAAATTGTTGGGGTCGGGAGGACTAGGCAGCAGTTAGCAGATATGCAAAGTGGAGCAATTGCCGATATTGCAGGAGTTGTCGACAATTGTGACGTTGCTCTGTCTCAAGCCGAACGAGAGGCAGGTCTTGATGCTCGCAATGTCGTTATCGGAATTGCTGGCGAGCTGGTTAAAGGTTCAACTAGCACTGTTAAATTCCGTCGATCAAACTCCAAAGAACCAATCGACGAAGCGGAAATGCAACGAATTATTGATAAAGTCCAGATTAGAACTTCAGAGAATGCTCGAAAACAGTTAGCCCTTGAAACAGGCAATAAGAATGTTGATGTAAAGCTGGTTAACTCGGCTCTGGTCTCTATCCAGATCGACGGGTATAAAGTTACCAACCCGATCGGTTTCCAGGGAGGTGAAGTCTCGATTGGCTTGTATACCGCCTTTGCGCCGATGATCCACATCGGTGCGCTCGAACGAACAGCTGACGAACTTGATTTAGACCTAACTGCTGTCGCAGCCGAACCATTCGCAGTTGCCAGATCTGTTATTGGAACCGACGCTTCATCAACTATGAGTGCAATATTAATAGATGTCGGTGGTGGCACAACAGATATCGCTGTTGTTAACGATGGTGGTGTACAGGGCACAAAAATGTTCGGTATTGGAGGGCGAAGCTTTACGCGAACGATTTCATCAGACCTAGGAATCGATTTCGAAGCGGCCGAAGCTATAAAACTAAAGATTGGCACCGATAAATTATCTGACCAAAATGAAAAGTTGGCTCAAAGCTCGATTGGTAAGACTCTAGAAGTCTGGCTCAGTGGAGTCGAACTGGCTCTGAGTGAATTTAATATGATCGATCATCTGCCAAATAAGGTGTTACTCTGCGGTGGTGGAGCCTCATTAGCGCCCTTGGTTGAAGCTTTAAACGAACGAGATTGGTATAAAGCATTGCCATTTACCCGCAAGCCGTCGGTGCAGTACATAAAGCCGTCACAAGTGGTCGGGATCGTTGACAAAACAGATTCAATTCACGATCATACATACATAACCGCCATGGGTTTGCTGAGAGTCGGCGTGGACACAATATCTGGCAACGACATCGGCGACCAATCAATAAAAGATAAATTCAACAAGATGTTACGAGTATGAGCAAAAAAGACGTAGTTTACATAGATATCGAAGATGACATCACTGGCATCATAGATAAAGTTAAGGCCTCGAGTGGTGAGATAGTTGCTCTAGTACCGCCAAAACGTTCAACAGTGCTCCAGAGTGCCGTCAACATGAAGTTATTAAAGCGAATTGCAGACAAAGATAATAAAAAAGTTGTCCTGATTTCTTCCGAACCATCACTAATGCCACTGGCCGGTGGGGTTGGTTTGTTCATGGCCGATACACTGCAGTCGCGACCAAAAATTCCAGTGGTAGAGAAAGCCGAAATTGATGATTCTGTAATTGAAGATGACGAATTAATTGATGATGCCACTGCCGAAGCTGCTGGTGTAGCTGTTGGAACAGCGGCAGTTGTTGGCGCTTCTAAAAAAGATGCTGAGGCTGCAGCCGTTGCACCTGTAGCCAGCAAAGCCAAAGCTTCCAAGATGAAACCTATGAAGGGCAATTCCAAGATTCCTAACTTCTCTAAATTTAGACTGAGGATGATTTTAGCTGGTCTAGCTGTATTCTTGCTACTTATTTTCTGGTTTGTCGGTTACAGAATCTTGCCTAAAGCCGACATTGTGGTTCAGGCTCAGACTTCCCGAGTGCCAATTAACTCAACTTTTGTGGCTGATACAGAGGCCGAAACGCATATTGATAACGGTGTTCTCGAGGCCACGCAACAGACCTTGACGACAACTTTGACAGAGGATTTTGATGCTACTGGCGAAAAAGACGTCGGCAATAAGGCTAGCGGAACGATGACTGTCGAGAATTGTTACTCGTCAACAACCTTAAATGTACCTGCAGGGACAACCTTTACTGATCCATCAACCGGTCACAAGTTCACAAGCAACACCGAAATCGATGTGCCTGGCGGTGTCTTTGTTGGCACGTGTACATCACCGGGCGAGAAATCAGTTTCTGTAACCGCAGCTAACAGTGGCGACGATAAGAACCTAAGCCCAAGAAATTACGCTGTATCGGGTTACGGTAGCAAAGTTACAGGCTCAGGCGAACAAATGTCTGGCGGTACCACTAAGAAAGTAAAGATTGTCTCGCAAGCTGATGTTGATGCTGCTGCCAAGCGACTGGACGAACGCTCTACCGATGAAGAAAAAGACAAGTTAACAGATCAGTTTAATGATTCGCAATATCCGATTACCGGTAGTTTTGAGGTTAAAGCCGGGCCTAAGTCTCCGCAACCTGCAGTCGGTGCAGAGGGCACAAAAGGGACATTGTCTGCGACCTACACCTATACAATGTTGGGAGTCGAAAAGGATGCCATCAATCAGTTCTTGGAAAAAGCCGGCAAAGATAAACTTGGCGATGACAGCGACCAGTCAATTATAGAAACTGGGCTTGACCAAGCTAGTATTTCGATTCCATCAAAAGATAGCCCAACCAAGATTACTGTCGGGGTTAAGACCAATGGTTTTGCTGGTCCTGAGCTCGATGAGGACGCCCTCAAGCAAGAGATTAAGGGTAAACGGTACTCCGAGGCCATAGAAATAATTAAGAGCAAGGACGGCGTCCAAAACGCTACAATCGACCTGTCTCCATTCTGGGTTTCGCACGTGCCATCTAACACCGGTAAGGTTAATATAAAGATAGAAGTGTCTGAAAATACACTCCAATGATTGCCCAAGAAGAAGTACTAGCGCTGGATGTCGGGGGTAAGCGTATTGGCGTGGCCAGAGCAAACACAGTTGCCCGGATTCCTGAACCACTCGCGACAATTCTGGTTGATGGTACAGAGGTCGAGCAAATTACAGAATTAGCAAAAGCCCATGATGTTACGAAACTTGTTGTCGGTTTGCCACGTAATCAATCTGGAGACGAAACTGCTCAAAGCCAACTGGTTCGAGATTTCGCAGCTAAGCTAGAAGGTTTCGAAATTATTTGGCAGGACGAGAGTTTGACATCTGTTAATGCCGAAGAAATTTTGCAGCAATCTGGCAAAAAATTTAGCAAAACTGACGTAGATTCGTTGGCGGCCGCCCAAATATTAAATGATTACTTAGGGAGCTTATGAATATTAAAGAGACATTTAGTAAATTCTCCAACAAAAAATGGCTTCGAATTACAGGCATAATCGTTGTTGTCGTTTTTTTAGTCGGACTAATTTCTTGGAACAGGTTTGAGAGTTGGTATTCACACAACTTGCGCCCTGTGGCGACAGTTGGACAAGACGTGTCATTTACAGTTGAGTCGGGCGAAAATCCTGACGAGATCGCCAAAAATCTGCAAGAATCTGGACTAATCAAGAACGCCAAAGCCTTCACGATTTACTTGGGAAGAATCGGTAAATTGTCTAGTTTGCAGGCCGGGACTTACAGTTTGAATCCAGCTATGTCGGCTGAAGATATCGCCGACATAATTTCTAACGGCAAAGTCGACACCAGACTTCTGACTATCCCGCCGGGGTTACGCTTGAGCGAAATTGAGAAGATATTAGT
>JBGTET010000053.1:0-23453 GCA_041747695.1 Saccharimonadales bacterium (SeqCode) | reverse complement strand
ATGGCGCAATCTCGACGTCGCCGACAGCAAGTGCTTGGCGTGGACGTACCAAACCATATTTAGCACTCAGTAGGATGCCCAATACGACTGCTATCTGCCCAAGTCCATGCAACCATAGTGCATTAACATCGAATTTAACTTTTTTGCTCGGACCGTCTGCCTTTAATAGGTAACTCAAAACAAACGCTACGACAGCAGCGATTGCAGCAATTCTAAATACCCATGCAAATTCCAAAGAGTCTAGGACGTAAGCACCGATTACTGGGCCTAGTGCTAGACCGCTTACTGCAACGGCGCCAAGAATGCCCGAAGCTCGAGTTTGTTCTTTGCCTGAGTATGAAGACTGCACAACACTTAAACTTTGAGTAACGACTAATGCGCTACCGATACCCATCAAAACTGACCAACCAATGGTTAGCATGAAAAGGTCACTTGCACTTGCGGCAACTAAAGCTCCAACCGCAAAAACCAAAAGACCCAATAGTAAAACTCTTCTTTTACCAAAAACTTCACCCAATTTTGAGCTCAGCACAGCAAATGCTGCAGCAATTACAGAATATGAAGCGATTACTCCAACAACACCCGAAACGTTAGTGTCAAATTCGCTGATTACTGTTCCGATCGAAGCTGTTAACATCGATGTGTAAACAAATGCTATAAACGTAGCAAGAGACACAGTTGCTAATGCCATCCACTTCCATGCACCCTTTTTAACTGTTGATTTTGCTTTGGCCGCTGAAATAGCTGCCTTGCTCGGCTTTTTCGAACTTTTACTAGTCGCCAAGATACCCTCCTGAGATGTTACATAAAATTTATAAGCATATAGTAGCCTATATTCCGATAATAAGCATGAGCGTTATGTATTATCTGACAATCATGATGGCTGCCATGAGCGCCATGAGCACGTTTTCGCTGAGGCTAACAGTAGAAAGAGGCAATTTAATAACATTGCCCAAACAAGCACACTTAATATTTCCATGGGCTTTGACAGAGTTATAGACACCGTAGGCACTGACGCTCATGAGCGTTAAAGTTACGACGTCACGAATCATCGGAATTGCGTTAACAATGTAAAGCACACCAAGAAGTAGTTCGATAAACGGGTATGCATAAGTGTACGCACGAGAACGAGCAGCTAGAACATCGTAGCTAGGAAACATCTCTGTAAACATTTCGTAGCCGATGAATTTGAATGTACCAAAGGTTACAAAGAATATACCCATAAACCAACGCATTAGCCCGTCGGCTGTTTCGGAGCCAAACATTCCATTAAAGAATAAAGACGCCCCAAGAATTGCGGCAATAACTAGAGCAAACTTTACATACTCTGTTGTGCTGGTACTGGTGTCGTCGAAGTCATCATCCATAGCTACTAGGTTAACATATACAGCAAACTGCCTTAGAGGGATATTAAATAAAGGCTAGAACTACTGCTAGACCGAAGAATACTAATACTCCGCCAGCGATTAAGCCAAATTTGTACAGGTTTCCTCGTTCGGCAACAGGCTTGCTTGAATCTGGATTTTGCCAAACAGTGGTCGGAGCGACTGCGGGCGCTTTATTTTCGGGTTCAATAGCAGGGTCGGGCATTATAAATTCCTTATGCTAATCCGATTATAGCATTATATATGATATGTATTAAAGGCTGCTTAAAAACTAATAGCAGGTTGATTGTTGGCGGCAGGAACACTAAAAATTGAATAACCAGATTTGTAAATTTTGCCACTTTCGTTCTGGGCGGATAATCTGTACATATAGCTAGAGCCAGCCTCAAAATCTGCCAAGCTAGCAATTGCGACCATTTGAGTAAAGCCCTCTTGTTTGCCGCTTAAGCCTTCCGTTGTTTTATCGGTTTGATTTACCAGACTTTCTTGATTGCCACCGTAATTTACCCAAACTGCGACGATTTTTCCGGTTACTGCAGTGTTGGTGTACATTTCAAACAACAATTGATTGTTGCTAACCGCAACTTGACCAGTGTAAACGTTGCCATCGATGACGTCGCTACTAGAACTGCCCGCCAAACTCAAACCTTGCCCAGTTGTGCTACCGAATTTGGCTGACTTTAGCGTTGAATTTTCTTTCTTGGTTTCTTCCAGCTGAGTTTGTAATTGCTCAACTTCTTGACTATGAAACCACCAACCACCACCGGCTAAAGTAGCTAATATCAGCAATGTGAGCGAAGTTATTATCAGGACCTTTGGTATGTTGCTATTTCTTGGCTTCATATGTACCTACTTAGATAGACTCATTATATGTCAGAAAACACAATAAACTTTAACGTAGATTTAAGAAAAAATGATGTAATATTGTTATTAGATGTGGTAGTGCCGTATTGTTCCTTCGACAAGAGAGGTGTAACCGTGCAGTTCATTTTTGGTTGTGGGGTGTTGTTGTTGATCTATCTCGTAATTGGGATTGTGGTGGCTGCGACTGTGCTCTTTTTTGCCATCAGTGGCCTCATTCTGGCGGGCATCATTTATGTCATCTACAAGCTCGTGACCTGGATCTTCAAGAAGTGAACACGACGGGACTCCCAGTTCGCCCTAAGGGCGGAATCCCAGCCAAGCTTCTTAATAAGAGATAAGAAGCAAACGATACCGCAAAACCCCCGTATAGTTTTGGGCAATAGGCTCAAGGTGACCGGCTCAGCTTTACCGCTGGGCCTTTCGATTAAAGATTTATGATTCCAAGAAGAGTATAATTAAAGTCACTAATATTGTTGGAGGCAACATGCCTAAAGAAAAAAGCAGGGGTGGTCGCGAGAAAAAAAAGCCCAAGCAACCTCAAGTTCCTGTATCTCAATAGAGTTATTTATTGATCTAATATTATCATTCAGATATGCGCATTGCTATTCGTTCGTCTGGGTTCTCTCTAAAAGTATTACACCAGCTATAAAGCCTTCGATGAAAGCTTCTACTTCATTACCGCTTTTGTGAGAAAAATCGTATCTTGGGTCTTTGAGCTCAACTCGAATATGATCAACTATGCGCTTTAACTCTGGACGACCGCGCAGCGCTGGTTTATAAAAGCTCCGGCTAGTTTTATGACGACCATTAGTGGCAGCATCAACTGCAAAAGCATCAGTGATCAGTCTGTCTAGCTCATGAAGTGTTGAATCGGTAACGTCGACTTGCCGCCCTGCTGCTAAAAGTGCAACAGAAAAACCCTCAACTAAGGCATCAACCTCATTGCCTCCATTCCAATAAAATTCACTCCCAGGACGCTCAAGTCTGCCACGAATAAATTCTCTAAGTTCGTGTAATGACTCGTGGGATCTTACGGCATCACCAAAAAAATCATTTACTTCTTCTCCTGCCTCTACAACAGGAAAATCATATGCAGAACGAAGTAAAGGATCTACGCGTGCAATTATGCTTAAAACCTCCGGTTGCATAATAAAACTATGTCACTATTGATGTGCTGTGTCAATAAACTGCCAAAATTTTGGCCAGCTTTTAGTGACAACGTTAGAATGTGAAAATTTGACGCTATTACCTCTTAACATTGCAACAGCTTGCACAACTCGATGATCGCGGGAATCGACAACCTGCCGAGCCAATGCCTTTTCCATTTCTGCGATGCGGTCACTTTCGTGTTGCCGTAAACTAGGCCATCGCTTTTCACCCTCTTTCGGCGTCATGAGTTCAAATGCCCGAGCAAAGCAATAATCTTCCGCCTGTTCCGGTTCGAAGAGCATCTTGCCTGTCTTCTTCCAATTTATATATGCCTCGGCTTGCTTCTGAATCGTGTGGTCTTTTCGTGCGACCCATGTCTTGCCTGTGGAACGAGATTTTTCCCAGTGCTCAACAGCTTCGTAAGTCAGCTTAAGTTTGTAGGGGATCGAATTTGGAGGATCCTCTTCATTGCCAAACAGGACTGCCGCACTGGCCCACTGAGACGTTCCATTATCTAGTTTTAGTAATTCCGCCAGAGATAAATCCACAATCGAGTAGTCGTTATTTATTTTCCTGTCCTTTAATGTTCCGTGCTTGATGAACTTATCGTCACGGTTAAGCATCCATGATGCAAATTGCAAAAAGCGATATAGAGTTCCAGATTCACCAGCATCAATGTCTTCATTGTCGCGCCACTGCTTGAGAGCCTTTCTTAGAGCCAATAAATCATCGCTCAACGTTTTCTGTTGTTCGAGGAACTTATCAATGTCATCGTAGCCGTTTAGCAAATCCAATACACCAAGGCGAATTAACCATGATTTGTCGTACGGTATTAGACTCTCGAGTTGTACGGCCATATCTTAAACTGGCTCAAACTTGCGTCTGTAATGATACAAAATCACAGAATGGGAGTTGAAATAATTCATTTTGACGCTACTCATGCTGTGCAATAACTCGTGCAGGACTACCGTCAACTTCTAGATTCAGCGGGAGTGCATAAACTGTAAATTCGATATTTGCCAGTTTCCCGAGGTTTGTTAGGTTTTCAATTATCAATATCCCGTTGCCAAGTAATAATTTATGGATTGGAAAGTCTGGGTGATCTGGGCTGCACATATCCATTCCGACCATGCTTATCTTTTTGTCAATCAAGTATTTTGCAACACTTTCTGGTATTGCAGGGTAGTCTTCGAAGTAGATTTCTGGCTTATCATAAGATTCCGCCAAGCCAGTATGAAACAAAACAATATCCCCAGACTGTATGGAGGCAGCTTCCAAATCTTGCAGCCTGAATTCTTTGTTCTGAACTTTTATATACCTGCCGCGGCCAACAAATTGCGACACTGGGATTTTTTCTAATGTAGCTCCACCTGCAACCATGTGTGCAGGCGCATCAATATGCGTGCCCACGTGTGTTCCTATAGAAATAAAATGATCAGCATAACCATCATTCTCCAGCACACCAGCTGGTACAATCTTGGTTTTAGGATCACCTGGATACACAGGCGTGTCCTCATTAAGCCTAACTGTAAGATCGATGAATGTCATACATAAATCTTCTCACAAATATGCAGAAATAGTATGATAGAATTTACTGAATTATTGTGAAAGGATTATTAATTTGAGCGCAGATACGCAAAATGCTATCGCAGTGACTAAACTGCAAAAGTCGTTTGGTACTCTTGAGGTATTAAAAAATGTCAGTTTTTCTGTAAGCAAGGGTCAAATTCTGGCCCTGCTAGGACCTAACGGAGCTGGTAAAACAACTACCATCAATATTCTAAGCACGCTTATGCGCCCAGACGCCGGCTCAGCCAGCATCAATGGTTTTGATGTTGTCGAAGAGGATGCAAAGGTTCGTGAAAACATTGGCTTAACTGGACAGTTTGCAGCCGTCGACGAGTATCTAACTGGACGAGAAAACGTCCATATGATTGGACGTCTGTACCACTTAAAGCCAAAAACAATACCTGACCGCGTCGATTTACTATTGAAGACATTCGGGCTCGAAAAATTTGCCGACAAACCAGCGAAAACTTACTCTGGCGGTATGAAACGTCGACTCGACTTAGCAATGAGCTTAGTCGCGACCCCACCTGTTCTTTTCCTGGACGAACCAACTACAGGATTAGATCCAAGAAGCAGAAACGCTCTCTGGCAAATGATCGAACAACTCGCTAAAGACGGCACAACAATTTTGTTAACCACGCAGTATATGGAAGAAGCTGAATACTTAGCTAACAACGTTATTGTAATTGACCACGGAAAAGTTATCGCCGAAGGCACTGTCAATGAACTCAAGGCAAAAGCTGGTTCTGAGCAAGTTGAGGTTACGCTTAAATCAGAAGAAGCAGTCGCAGCTGCTTTGAAGTTGATCAAAAACTCAGCCAAAGCAGACAATGACAACTTAAGTATTCGCGTGCCAGCAAAATCTGGAGTCACAAGTCTTAAAAAGGTGATCGAGACATTAGATAATGCCAAGATCAAAATTGATACCGTGGCTTTGCGCCGACCAACACTTGACGATGTATTCTTAGCTTTGACTGGTCATGACACGACAGACGACACCGAGAAGAAGGAGGCCAAAAAATGAGCGACCTAGCTTGGGCAGTTAAAGATTCATACGTGCTAACAAAACGCAGCATCCTCCACATAATCAGAAGTTTTGACCAAATAATGTCACTAATCATGTTCCCAATCATGTTCATGTTACTCAACCGCTACGTACTTGGTGGAGCAATAGACACAGGTGATGTTACTTATGCCAACTACTTGTTTGCTGGTATTTTGGTGCAAACTCTGGCCTTTGGTGCCAACTACACAACGATCAATCTAGCAGTCGACATGAAAGAAGGAATCGTAAACAGATTCCGCAGCTTGCCAATGCACAATGCGGCTGTTGTGGTCGGTCACATTGTTTCTGATTTGTTCCGCAACATAATTTCTGGAATCATAATTGTTCTTGTCGGGTTAGCAATCGGCTTTAGACCGAACGCTACCGCACAAGAATGGTTGCTAGTAATACTGTTGGGAATCTTATTCACACTAGCGATATCATGCCTGTCTGCAATACTTGGTTTGCTAGTTAAATCTCTAGAGGCTGCACAGTGGATGGGATTTGTGGTTATCTTCCCGCTAACATTCATTTCGAGCGCATTTGTACCAACCAGTACGATGCCCGGACCGTTACGAGCATTTGCCGAGAATCAACCGATAACTCATGTAATTGATACCATGCGTGCATGGCTAGTCGGCACACCTCTCGACAACTCAGGCTGGCTAGCTTTTGTGTGGTGCATTGCCATAATTATTGTAGCCGTACCAATTACAGCATGGATGTTTAGACGACGATCTAGCCAGTAGTTAAAACTTACCCGACGAGTCCGTAAAAGTTTTCGAGTAGTTTGTATACAACGTATGCAGGCCAGACCATTGCTTTAAGCAAGCCAGTTACAACTGCACCAAAACCGACTGCGGCTTGCATCCAGTAAACTAAGGCCCCAACGAAACCAACGAAATATAGCATTCCGCCCATATCCCCATTAGAACTCTTTTTGTTTTTTTCTTTGCCCCACTTTTTCCAATCTTCCACTCCGCTTAGTTTTGCGTTTACTTTTAATTCTGGTTCTTTTGCTTTTGCCATTATATTTCCTTAATTAATACTGAGATTATATCAAAGTTAGTTTCTTCTGGTTTGGATTATTACAAAAAGTGCCCCACTGGCAATAGCAGAATATACAGGCAATAACAACAGAGCTATGTCGAAACTGCCAACAGAGATTGCCGCCAGCGCAGAACCTAATGAGTTTAAGTACCATTTAGATTTTGTCTCTGACCAAGGCTGAAGATATGCCTTTTTGAAGGTAGGGACTATTGCGATTGACGCTACAAACAAGTTTGCGACTATCGAATAAACAGGCGAATCAAGCAGTAGCCAAATTATGACTCCTACAACTGCACCAATCAGGATAAGAATATCTAGTTTGTCGCTTCCGCCGACTCCATGCCGGACAGATAGCGCTGAAACTGTTGCGCTGGCGACTACAAAACCAGAAACCAGCCACATCGAATTAGTGGCACCGGCTGCCAAGTTGTTGACAAAATAAATCAGGTTAAGAATCAGAAAAATAAACCAAGTTACACGATGTGGCTGAGTTACTCCACGCAAAGTGTCACGTATATATGGAACATTAGACAAAAATGCGATGGCGCCGCCGATAATTCCAATGGCTGCAAACATTTTAGCTATGCAGCCAGATCAGGTTCATAAGCCCAAACATTTTGTACAATACCATGCTCATCGGTAGCTTGACCTTCAAGCAGGTAGCCGAGCTTTTCAGCAATTCGATTGCTGCCTTCGTTTTCTGGACGTGCTCGTATTATTACTCTAGGCAAGCCCAGTGTATTTATGGCAAAGTCTGTAATGGCTCTGGCAGCTTCGGTAGTGATTCCTTGTCCTTCCATTTCCTCTACAATCCAATAACCGACTTCTGGCTCTCTCTCGTCTTTTAAGTGCATTAACGAGACATGACCGATTAGTTTCCCGTCTTTATATATCCCAAAAGTGTAGCCACTACCTGACAGCTGATCTCTAATGGTTGATTCAATAAAAGCTCGTGAGTGCGCAACTTCGGTAGTTGTCTTCACCCACCTCAAGAATTTGCCAATGTATTCGCGGTTGTCATATACAGTTGCGAACACCTCTTTATCATCTTCTGGATGCAAGGCCCGCATTTCAAAATCGCCATTATGTGGAATTGTTTCGTACGGCAACTGAGATAAAATTTCTTGTGTCATAAACTAATATTACATCAATAAATTAAACTAGTTTACTAATTTGCCGTAAACAACAGTATTTTTTGTATATCTTTGAGTTAATTGATTAAATGTTCCGCCACAAGTTATTAGTCTTAGCTCGGGAGTTTTGGTGTTGCCATAAACTTTTTCGGTAGGGAAGTTGTCTTGCTCGTATTGCTTAACCTCTGTAACGGCAAATCTTGCAGTAGTACCATCTTGTCGACTAACTTTAATGATGCCGCCAACCTTAACCTCACCTAAACGCCAAAAAACTGAAGGACCGTGATAGCTATCGACATGTCCCAGCAATATGGCTGGACCAACTTCGCCCGGAGTTGGACTGTTTGTATACCAACCAACTTGATTAGAAAATACGTCAGGAGTTTCGATTGTGCCATCGGCAAGTTGGCCAACATTATGAACAACTGTATCTACGCCAATGTTGTCTATGATAAGCCGATTTGGCTCAGAATATGGCATGACCATATCTTTTACTACGGACTTTACTTCGGCTGCGACATTACTATGGACAGATTGCGCGACAACTGCTGGCGGTGTTCTGGTGACTAAATCGGCTATCTGGAATCCAAATATTGCAACTCCGAATACTCCCGCAAAGACAGTTCCGTAAGCCATTGATTTTCTAAAATGACGCTGTCGAATCTGGGCCTTTTTATTTCGCTTAGAGGTTTTATGCCAAACCGCAATTTCTTTTATACCGAATAGGTTTACGTGGTGTATCTTCTGAACTTTACTTTTTGCCCGAGTGTTTGGGTTAGTTCTAAACGTACGCAGGGTTACTACATAACTGCTGTATGGATTAATCTCAACAGTGAATGACTTAGCTCGCCAAGTAGGCTTTTTAAACACCAAAGTCAGCGGCCTAAAAATAGACCGCTGCTTATTGGTTTTTAAACTTTTGGAAGACTTAGTCTTCATTACAGTTTAGCTATTCCTTAGAGGTTTAGCAGTGCACGCTTGCGAGCAACAACTCCGCCAGCAACTAGTGCAAGTGAACCAAACAGACCAGCAAGTGGTGTTGAAAGGCTAGAACCTGTACCAGTGTTAACAGGACCAACTGGAGTCTCTGTTACTTGTGCTACTACTGGAGTCTCTTCTGGGTCTTCTTCGACAACTTCTTCTTCACAGTCGACTGTGTTTGTAACAACTAGAGTGTGAACCTTGTCGTAAAATCCTGCAGCTGGAACCTCATACTTTTCTGGTAGATCTGTCTCGTAAGTACAGTTCTCTGGCAAGCCAGTAACAGTTTCCTCAAGATATTTAAAAGTTGTTAAACCTGGGTAAACTTTGACAGCCTTGTTGCCTGGAGCCCAAGTGTACTTCTCGTCAGTGTACTTGCGCACACCATTGATTTCAACTGAGACCTGTGACTCATCGATTTCGTCACCTTGCCAAACTTTTTCAATCTGGAAGTAACAGTGCTTTTTGCTGTAACTGTCATATTGAGACCGAGACTGGAAAGAAGAAACTGAAGGCTCTTCGTTCTTGTTACAGTAGTCACGTTTCTGTCTTGTTGCGCTAACGCTTGAGCTAGCCACCAATGACAATACTAATACTGCGATTAAAGTTAATAGAACAAACTCCACCCTTTTAAAAGTTGATAACATAACACTCCTCCTACAGAGTTAATTGTACTTTAATCTAAATACTTGCTTGTGTGTTTGTCAAGTATATTGTTTAGCATTAGCAGTATGAGGGAGCTAGAATTCTGCGATAACTAGCTTGTGCATTTCCATCATGTTAGCAAACGCACCTGGCTTCTTCATTAACTCGTTGATGTTTTCTGGCACTATCTGCCAGCTCAAACCAAATTGGTCTTTGCACCAGCCACATTGTTCAAATTGCGGATCGGTTGATAGTTTTTCCCAGTAGTAGTCAATTTCTTCTTGATCTTTGCAGGGTACAGAGAACGACACTGCTTCACTGAACTTAAATTCCGGCCCAGCGTTAATAGCCACAAAAGGAGTGCCACTTAGTTCAAACTCTATAGTTAATACTTTTCCTGCCAATTCTTGCTGAAAGTTGGCCAAGCCTTCTTCTGCGGTTTTTGGATAGTATTCGGTCGAGACGATTTTGCTACCTGGAAAAACTGAAATATAAAAATCAACAGCTTCTTGTGCGCTTCCGTCGAACCATAAATTTGGTGTGATTACTTTTGCCATACCTGCCTTTACTTACCGTTTAGGTACTTACCGGCAACGCTTAGAGCAAATGAGGTTAGCACAATAAAACCAGATGTTAAGAGAAGCTTGAATATAATATTACTTGGTTCATCGTTATCGCTGCCTTCACTAGGCAATGTCAGAACCAACAGGACACCAAAAATTCCGAAAGAGATTGATGAATAAACAAATAATCTAGTGGCGTATTTTTGCATAGACTTATTATATCAAAAAAAATGACCAGCGGTATAGCTAGGGCTAGATATTGCTTGTTCTGAGAATAGGGCAATTGTATATCTATTACGCCTCGTTAGATTTACCCCTGCGTGCACGACGGAACCATCTTCCAAGTAGTCGACAAAGCCAGTGTGTCTCGGAAGTTTCGATACATCTAAAGGTCCGCTTCGTTGGGTTTGCGCAACTAGATCTCCTGTGTCTGTCATAAATCCAAAAGGATCTTGTCCAGCTCTAGGTCCACCTTCATGAATTTGCCAATAGGTAGGGCTAGTTTGCAGTACGAATGACAACCCACGGCTCGCAGTTGAGTCTTGATGTTTTTCAAACACTTCGCCAGGACTATGCCTATTTAATAGTGCTAAATTCAGTCGTGTAGGCTTTTGTCCGTAGCGTTCCTGGATAGGCTCTGTTGTAAACAACCAACTATTAAGTTGTTGCACCTGACCCAAAATAGTAGCCGTGCGTGAACCTAAAAATCGCCAACGAGCTTCTGATAAAGTAATGGGTCGCCGCTGCAGTACTTCCGGTGTTCGGTCCCTACCTAGCACAGCCTCGGCAGCTACGCGCAAAGCCCGAACAGGCGTGCTCGGTATTAAATAATCGCGTGTTGCCGATCTAGCTTCGCATGCGTCATCAGCAGCAACAAAACTTTTTACAACCACGACACCGTAATCAAAAATTACGGCGCTTACACGATCTGCTACATCAATTAAATCGGGACTTGCGTCAATTATTACTGCTTCTGTTTCTGGAAAGTCTGCTGTTACTTCTGTCATTAATTCTTAAAATACCACAAAAGAGCATGCGTGTCAGAAGAGTTGTTCTTACATGTAAGTCGCAGATTCTGATCGTCACTAGTCTTTGCGGATGATTGCAAAGTCATCTCTGCCTGTAGATCTAGAACTTATCAAATCAACAACTGTGTTATCGCCACGATCTGACAGTGCTGAACAGATATTTTTACGGCCTTCGCCACAAAGAACCACACTTGGAATTTGGGTACAAAACACTCCTCCAGGACGTATCCAATCTAGAACTGCGTTGGTAGCTCCTAAGTAAAAGTGATATGGCAAATTTTGCAGTGGACCATGAGGCCTGTGCAATACAATCGCTAAACCATTGGCCGCAACTGATCTTTGCCAGTCAAAAATTTTCCTCCAAGTCTCTGGTCTAACAATATCTCCATCGATGTGCGCAAGTTCGGCAACTGCCCTAGCTTCTTCGTCGCGAGTATCTTCGTAATTCGTGACTGCGCCACAAGATATGAGTCCAAGGTCAATCAGTTCTCGTATCGCAACACCATTTCTGCCACCCGCAATATCAAGACCAACATTATCTGGTTGTTTGTCGACGAGTTCTTCTAGGACTTGCGTCAAATCGTAGCCATTTTTACTATATACATCGCCATAGCTGTTTAAGTGGGAGTTGTTTGGCATCCATTGCACGTCACCCATCCGATCAAGTGAATCTTGGGTTAGTGGTGGTAGACTTACGCCATCTGTAAAACTAAAATCTGCTTCCTTTGTAATTGGCACCTAATGATCCTCTAAAATCTGACGAATTATCTATTAAACTGCTTTAAACAGCAAGCTTAAGCGACTTGAGGAGTAAGAGCATACATAACCTGACCAGGCAACACCTCTCGAAAGGCGGATTTTGGATTCTTAAAGATCCGGTCATCCTCCAAGTTAATTCGTGGATCCATCCATTTTCCATTATGGTATGCCAAATAATGCCCAAATGGGAATTGTTTGCTGCGTCGCAGCAGAACAATTGTTCCTTCTGTGGGCTCGATTGTTTGATCTGGTCTGACGTGTCGCGATTCATAATTAAGACCAAATCGATTTAACTCTTCCCTGAAATGTTTAACAATAAACTTACTACTTTTAGCTTGCTCTGGACCTAAAAATTTCTCTGCTTGTTTATATGTGAGGCCACAAACAAAAGCGAAACAAGCTATTCCGCAACCATTGGGAGATTCTTGAGTGATACTTTTCTTCATAACGCTAAGTGTAGATTTTCTATTTATATAAACAAGTTGGATTAATCGGCGGTTACAAGGTTATCAATATACTGCCCAACGGCTGTCCTGCCTGATGCGAGTTGTGCATCATTGGCAACCACAATAGAAATGCGGTGACTCTCTCTATTGACTACACGATGTTCAACTCCAGGAGGTACATACATCAAACTTGCTGATGGGTTTTCTATCTTAACTTCTTCTCCGGAAGCATCTCGAAAGAAAAAGTCTGCCTCGCCCAAACCAATCACTGCAACGCCGTCCACGAAATGTTCTGGATCAGGGTGCTCTACTAGTGATGCAAAAGGAGACATACCGTTGATGACAACACGGTTGCCACTCCACTCACCGCCAGTAATCTCAGCCATTAAGCGGTCAGCCGCACTAACGCAGATCGACATTCGTCTTTGAAACTCTGCCGAACCCTTGAACAATAAGCGATCAAGTAGTTTTGCATTTGGTATGTAAGTTCGTCGTGCCCCGCCATGCAAAAGGTCGTCTCCACGCCAGCGGAAACCACCTCTTTGAGCATCGGCTACTAAAAAAGTTCTCAATTCTTCTGGGTCGCATTCCATATATTTGTCATATGGGTGAAGTGATGGGGCTAGGCGTGTCATTTCAAAATCTTAGTTGATTGCGCCTGATTTGCAAGCACTAGTAGTATGGTCGTTTGCTATTTACAACTTGTACAAATAACTTTGGTTATCTAGTATAGCTTTATGACTAAAACTGCAATTTCAGAGGGTGTAGCCCACAAAATACCAGCCGATTTAAAGAAGGCTTTAATTTCTGCCCCAGCTGCAGTGGCAGCGTGGGAGAGCCTTACACCGTTAGCCCGGAATGAGTGGATTTGCTGGAACGTTACTGTAAAGCAAGAGGCAACAAGAAGAGACCACATAATAAGAACCGTTAAAGAACTGCAGGAAGGCAAGCGTCGACCTTGTTGTTGGATGGGCTGTCCTCATCGTACCGACAAACCAATAAACCCTACACAAAAATGGCTACTAGAAAAGACAAAGTCTAAATAAGACTGTTTCCATAGGCCATACAGTCATAAAAGTATAAAGATCTATACATAAAAGTCTATGTGAGACAGGTTCAGATTAAGCATTACCACTATACAATATAATTGACATAAACTAAACAAAATGATTAAATAGCCGACTAGAAGTGGGACTGTGTATTAAATAATTGGAGGAAGGTCATGTTAAAGAACCTTTTTGTGGTTGCAGTTTTGGCTGTAACTTTAGGAGTAGGTGGATTTTTATCAACTAATTCAGCTGTCTATGCTGACGGTAATGGTAGTCCGACTGCATGTTTAGACACAACTGAAGGTGTTTTGGGCAGCGAAGAAGGCACTGATGACTTAGTTGTTGTTGATGTTGGAGCTGGCAACGTAGCCGAAGGTGTTTGCATTAAAAGTGGTGAAAACATGTTTAACGGCAATCAACACTCGCAAGTTCTAGGTAATGGTACTTACGAAAACGGCTGCTACCAAGTCAGTGGTGTGGGTACGCAAGAAGTAACTGTCGCTCGGCTAAAGGGTGGTAGTGACTGCCAAGGCATCAGCCACATTGACGTACTTGTCGGTGAAGCTGACGGCGAAGATCCAGAAGAGCCAGAAGAACCAGAAGTTCCAGTTGAACCTCGGGACAATACCCCAGAAGTTCCTGCTGAAACAGCTGAAGCTCAGGTTGATGCTCCAGTAGCCGGCGTTAGCGCTGGTGGTGGTGTTGTATTGGCTTCTGTTGCCGGACTAATTGGTTCGATCTCAGCTGCAAGCTATGGTGTTCTACGCCTAAAGCGACAGTCTTAAGCATATATAGAAGCTTATAGGACGTGGCAAAGCGTAGCGCAAAGTCAGAAGATAAAAAGAAGCAACCGACCAAAAGTCGGTTGTCTTCTTCTTTGTCAAAGAAACCTGCGACTAATAAAAGTAAGGCTAAACCGGTAAAGAAAACTACCAAGAAAGTAACTGCTAAAAAGGCTACAGTTAGCAAGAAATCTGTTGCGAGCAAAAAAGCTTCTGCTAGCAAAAAAACTGCTACCACTGCCAAGAAAGCGCCAGTAAAAAAAAGAGCTACAAGTTCTGCCAAGAAAAAAGTTGTTGCAACGAAAAGGGTCGCAAAAAAACCTGTCAAGAAAACTCAAGTGTCAAAGAAAAAGACAGGCCCGCGAGCTTCTACTAAGAAGCGTGCAGTAAGCAAGAAGACTGCCAGCCGGAAGAAGAAGCAATCAAAGTTTGAAGTCAGTTTATCGTTGACAAGTAAAACCAAACTTACATTATCAATTAAGCTAGCCAAAGCCTCAAAAAAGAAAAAGCCCAGAGCCAAAAAGACGCCAACTAAAAAGCAACTTGCTACACCTATAGCAGCGATAATTATCGGATTATTGGGGATTTTATATTTTAGCAATCAAGTTTTTGCGACCTCAAAAACACTTTCGGCCCCAGTCGACAGCGGGCCAGCATTAGTTATAGCCGAAACCGAAACAGAAAAAAGCTTAGCTCCCTCACCTGCTGTGAAATTAAAAATTCCTAGCGTTAGTATTGACGCCAGTGTTATTAATGTTGGCATTAATCCCGATAAATCAATGGAGGTACCGGCAGACTACAATATCGTCGGCCAATATACCGAAGCCCCAACACCGGGCGAAATTGGCCCAGCGATCTTAGTCGGACATGTTGATAGCTACTTAGGCCCTGCTGTTTTCTGGAGACTTCGTGAACTTAAGCCTGGGCAGAACATTGTGATCGACCGTGAAGATGGCTCAACCGCTAAATTCAAAGTGACGAAAATCAAGGATTATTCTCAAGAAAAATTTCCAACCGAAGAAGTATACGGAAACATAGACCATGCTGGATTACGTCTAATAACTTGTAGCGGGAGTTTTAGTCTGTTATCGCTAAAATACAGCAATAACACTGTAGTATTTGCGGAATTAATTTAGCTTTAATTGTCAATATAATTATACAAGAACTTTCCACGGTTTATGCCCAGCAGGGCTTGACATAGACTGTGTAACCTATAGAATAGCCAGCTTGTGCACTTTGTCATGAAGGCAGGGTACATTGAAGCCGGTAAAAACAAAATTTACCACCTTTATCGCCGGCTGATCAGATAATGAAAACAACTGCAAACTAGTTAAGGGAGGCCATAGTGCGTAAATCCGCAATTTTAGCGGGGTTGTATTTAGTTAGTGCGACAATGATTTTTAACGTTGTACCAGCTCATGCAATTTCTTTTGAAGAAAGTATTGAGACCGAATTAAAAGTGAGTAAGTTAAATATAGCCGACTCTAAGGTAAGTATTTTCTCGAGCAATAATCAGCCAGACAAAAAGCCGGATAAAAAACCGGCAGCAAAAATCTCTAAACCAATCAAGCATGTGGTCAAGCGAGGGGAAACTCTAAGCAAAATTGCTACTAGCCACAAAGTAAAATGGCAGAGCATCTACGATAAGAACAGATCTATAGAAAGCCCCGACCAAATTAATATTGGTGATGTTCTGATAATTCCCGCTGTAAATGAAAAACTTAAAAAACGTTCAGCTCCAAAAGTTAAAAAAACAGAAGAAGCGCAGCCAGCTTCAACTACACAATCTCCCACAGCAAATAACGTACCTTCGGCAACACAAGCAGGTTCGTCTGCGGGCAATACGTACTATTACGGATATTGTACGTTTTATGCTAAATCTCGTCGGCCAGACTTGCCAAATAATCTAGGCAACGCCGATACATGGGTGTCCAGTGCAGCTTCGCAGGGTTTTGCAACTGGTAGTACGCCACGAGTTGGAGCAATCGGACAACAAGGTATGCACGTAGTCTATGTTGAGTCAGTCAACAAAGGCGGAACTGTTACAGTAAGTGAAATGAACTATAACGGCTGGGGAGTTGTTAGCTCTCGAACTGTGTCTGCCAGTACCTTTATGTATATCTACTAGCGCTAACCATAGGACCTAACATATATTTATAGACAAATTATAACATTCGTGTTATAATAAGCTCAATATGGGAATTGAAGTTGCTGGACCAAAGTTTCAGATTGAGGCAGACTATGCCTTTATTTTGCCGGGCGTAAGCGAACGCAGAGAAGTGTGTGAGTATGCGGCCTCTACCTTAGATCAATTACGCATTTTTAGAGATATCCAAATCGTGCCTTTTAGTGAGCGGGAGAGGTACATTAAAGCTTCGTTACTTAATGCGTTGAAGATCAGTCTCGCAGTTACACACTCCGCAGGTATAATCGCGCTTAGGCAAGCCTTGCAAGTCGTCGCAATAAATCCACCAGAACATGTCACTATGCCGCAGCTCGTTAAGCGGGCAATGTTTGATGTGCCAAATGAGCAAATTGTAGCAGAAGAAGGCGCACACGAGAGAAATTTTGCCGACAGGGCCAAGGCTCTCCTCGAAATGGTACGCTCTCTAAGGATTACTGCTAGAGAAACCCTTGCTATAGCAAATGGCTACTCTGCAGTTGAGCACCTAGCTGCCGGAGCCGAGAACTTTCCAGCAGGACGGGCAATTGTACACTCCGAATTCGATATGTATGGCTTCGCAGACTTAGCAGATATGAAGAGAGCAGCAGATGCAGACATAACAACTGTGATGCTGCCAGAATTTTATCACAATGATTTTCTGTTTAGGCCACAAGCTATGACAGAACTTCTAACGCCAGTTATTTTTCCTGAAGTTGCTACAAAATCACTTCAAACTACAATATAGTCGTTAGCTCATTCAGTTTATGAATAGCAAACGCTGGCTTATGTTTATCATCTAGATCATCATTATTTTTGTTGAACCAACAGGAATCAATTTGAGCGTTCATGCCAAATCCAACATCAGACTTTAACGAATCGCCAACTATTAAGTAATCTTCACGATTAAAATCGTCATATTTTTCCTCGATTGCTTCAAAAAACTCAACTTTCGGTTTCATGTATCCAAACATGTCTGCTGATAGTACTTCTGTAACATATTGCAGGCAGTCAATTTTTTCTAGTTTTTGCTTGGTCGCAACTTTAGGTCCATTTGTTGCAACCAGAATTTTATACTTGCCAGATAAATATTTGAGCGTAGAGGATGCGTCATCGATATGGTAGACATTCTCATTCAGTGCTTTCATGAAAACATTGTTTAGCTTAATTGCCTGCACGAGGCTAATCGAGTTGTCAAAATACATCAATACTCTTTGCGACCTCACCCAATCCAGAAATTCGTCACTTTTCTTGCCAGTCTCATGCCTCAAATTAACTGGCACTTCAATCAGATCGTCTTGCCAATCAAGCCAAAACTTTTTGTCAATTTCGTACCAACGCTCGAATTCAGTGTCTGAATATGTGAGATCGTTTGCTTCTAGCATCCTGCTAAAAGCCGTGCGAACATTTTCTTTGTTATCGATAAGAGTATCGTCTAGGTCGAATATGAGAATTTTGTATTTCATTATCTACAGTATACATACAAGGCTGAACACATTCCCTTCACCCTATAATTGACGAATCACATCACTTATGTTAAAATAATAGTATCTCAGTCGCAAGAGGCTACTGACCGAACATGTGAGGTGAAAGTGACGACGACGCTCAGCATCGTCCTGAAGACGTACGAGAGGCACGGCGAGGTCCACTCCAACTGCATCCCCAGCATCTCTGCGGCGTTCATGCCGGAGCTGGTGAAGGAGCTCCAACGACATGACCCTGCCCTCGGGGACAGCCCTTCGTTCGAGACCGAGCGGAACAGCATCGCCGCGGGTCAGGACATCCCGATCACCGATCTCGAGGGAGCCAACCTCGTTCTGTGCATCATCGTTCCGGGCAACCAGAAGCTCGAGGCGTGCAAGGACGAGATCGAGGCCACCCTCAGCCGAAAGCTCAGTGGGGTCCTGCATCCCATCCCTGGCATCCACGTGGTGCTCAACACCTGAGCCGGCTGTGCTCGACGACTGAGAGACCCGCTTCCGTTTCGACGGGGCGGGTCTTTCAATTTATTATATGTAATAATAGAGTCATGAAGACAAAATCGTATGCCGTACCAGCTGCGGACAAACCACTGGATTATTATGAATTTGAACGTCGGGAACTAACCGACTCAGATGTGGAAATAGAAGTTGAATACTGCGGTATTTGCCACAGTGACATACATACTGCGCGTGGGGATTGGGGTGAAATAGAATATCCTTGCGTGCCTGGGCATGAAATTGTTGGTATTGTTAAAAATATTGGCAGTGCGGTTACAGAATTTAAACCCGGGGATCGTGTTGGTGTGGGTTGCATGGTCAATAGTTGCGGCGAATGTGATGCATGTAAACGTGGCTACGAGAACAGCTGCTTCAAGGAAACTATTTGGACTTATAGCTCAAAAGACTCAATTGATGGTACCGATACGAAGGGTGGCTACTCAACAATAATGATTGCTCCGGAGCACTTTGTGCTGCGCATACCGGAAAGTCTTAATAGCGCACAGGCCGCTCCATTGCTATGTGCCGGAATTACCACCTACTCACCGCTTAGGCGATGGAAAGTTGGCAAGGGTTCAAAAGTTGGCATTATTGGCCTTGGAGGCCTTGGTCACATGGGACTCAAATATGCTAAATCATTTGGTGCTGAGGTTTGGGTAATCACGACTTCGCCAGAGAAGGCCGAAATTGCTATGTCCTATGGTGCCGACGGCGTGATAGTTTCGACATCCAAAAAAGATATGGAAGATGCTGCGAACAAGTTTGATTTTTTGCTAGACACGATTCCAAAAGCACATGATGTGACGCCATACCTGCATGTTCTTAATTTACAGGGCACGATTTGCCTGGTTGGTCCTATTGAGCCGATGCCAGGCTATCATTCAGGGGACATACTTGGTGGTCAAAAGTCTATTGCTGGTTCGGATATAGGTAGCATAAGAGAAACGCAAGAAATGCTTGAGTATAGCGCTGAGCATGACGTACTTCCAGAAATTGAAGTTATCGATATTAAAGATGCCAATAAAGCTTGGGAATCTCTATTAAGCAAACAGGTCGCGAAGCGATTTGTAATTGATATAAAGAAATCATTTACATAAATATAGAAAACCGCCGACAAATATTGACGATCTTTCTATGGCTCGCAGTTGTGAACGAGCTACGAATCTATCCAGCAGTGTCTAGACCATTGAGTATTACTTGACGCCCAAGTTTTGTCGCGTTCTTATATTCCTGCATTTTTTGATTAACGATATTGTCTATCACAAAACTTGTTGCACCTGGATTATTTTTTGATACAGAAACATAAAACTTTTCTTTAAGAACTGATTTTCGTGACAGAAAATACACCAGGATAATTCCAACCAGAGAAACACCAGCTGCTGGTAGAAAAAGAAAGAAGATAAATAAATCTCTTTCACTGACACCTGGCGAGCAAAAACTTAGATCATAACAAACTGATGGTGTTGAGCTTGACGTGAGAATTAAATAAAAAGTAGCCAAAAGCGGTAGTGAAACCCCAATCGCACAATACTTCCAATTCTTACCTGCAAATCGTGAATATATTATCGAGCCTATAAATATAAGAAGTATAATTGCTTGCATATTGAACCCATTATCTCATATGTTGGATGAACAATCTCCAATCAACTGAAAAAGGCATTTCTGCCTATCAACATAGTGCTTATGCTTGGTTCCCCCTAGTGGACCCACTTCGCAACTTTCAGCGGGTTGAGATGACAGAAGTTACTATGCTTTCCATTGGCTGGTAACGGTGCTTCTGCTCATCCCATCGGCACTATCATGATAATAAGTAGCGACTAAAAATGCTGCTCCAATTTCTACTTCTGCTTTTTTATCTAAGCATACGTATCTTCTTAATTCATCACTCAAATGCCACATAGTTGTGTCTTGGCTCAGAGGGATACTCTTGTTTGTTATTTCCCCAACATTCACTTGAGCAGACCGCGAAGCCAATACTTCTGCTTCTATCAAAGCAATCCTACCTACAGACGATCCACGTGGCACATCAATAATATCCTTGACGGTTATTAACGTTAGCACCCAGTCTATCCATTCTGGATTAGGCTCAAAAGGGTCCCTTTCATAGACTTGCAACATGGTTATATGTTATCAAAAGTCCTGAAATAGCCATAAGGGTGCCCAGTACACAAAAACAGAGACTTTCGTCTCTGTAAATTTAGTTCGAAACTCTGCTTCGCAGAGTCTAAGACTAAAAAATCCGACCAGTAGGTCGAATTTCTTAGTTTGGCTCACCACAGTGAACGGATATCGAACCAATAAATTACTAATGGACAACTTGAGGTTTATACTTTAATAAGCAATAATCATGAGTGTAAAAACAAAAGGAAGAAAAATGAAGAACGAAGAAGTTAAGACCTCGAATATGCAAAACTACGTAATCTACAAATTTACTCGCCCAACTTATTTATATTTCAGTATCAATATTGCACCGTCAATGAATGATAAACTCGGACTACTCCAGATCGTAGGCGACGAAATTCAGTTGTTCTCTGTTGATCTAGAAAATAACAAAGTTGGAGATATGGTCTTCAATGCTAAATTCGATCAAATTCTAAAAGTTATGGACACGTATGGGAATCTTGCGATAAGAACTCCAGACAAAGCAATTTCGATTAGCTTTAATGCTCAGCAAGAAACACAACTATTTGCGTCATTAAGTGTTGTTAGTGAAGTTGTAGCCGACCTAGCGAATAAAGATAACAAAACACTTCAGCTGTGGCTGAATGAGTTCAAACAAAGAGGCATAAGCTACACGAGACTAACTAACTTTAAAGAAACATTAATCGGGGCAGCAATATTGCTAGTCGCTTTGCTTATATATGTAACTGTAGAATCCCTAATCTAAAACAAGAATTCGCACGTAGTTATTTAATAGCTTAGTAAAACTAAGACCAAAAAATAAACATCAATAAGCCCTGCCAATAGAACCAATATTCTCAGAATGACAGGTGGATTGAATTTAGCACCAAATTGTATACCACGAGCATTTTCCATGACAGCAAGCACTAGAGTAATTACTGATATGATAACAAATATCAAATATCCAGTTAGTATAGTTACGGCACTGAATGCAAGTGCCGTAGCCGCTAGTTTAGTTGCTTTGCTGTAATCTTGTTCTTTGTATTGCTGCGGAGAAACAGAATCTCTACCACTACCAACACTCTGATCTGGGCCATTTGACGGCAACGTTTGTCCAGCTTCGGCAGGCTGATTTACTTTATTGTCTTCTGGGTCCATATGTTCACGTTAGCTTTGTTTGTTGAGCTTATAGTAGCATAAATTCTTTAAAAAATTTACTAAATCTCCTCAAGAATTGCCACCAACTTATTAAGTAGCATTCCATATCGTTTACGACTTAATTCTAACGAGCCAAAATTCACTAATATACAAATAACTTATGAAGTATACCGCTAAGGTGTTGGCGTAAATATCAAAACTTTCAAATGTGATGTTTACAAATACTGCAATAAACATTGCGTAAAAAACCACATAAACGGCTTTGTCAGAATATTCTTCTAGCTGTTTCAGAGGTAAAGTTACATCTCTAAACATAATCCTTGCAAAACCAAGAGAGACATATACCCAAAAGCCAATTGTGTACAAAAAATTGCCACTTCTAAATATCAAGAAATCTAGGAGATTTTTTCCATCATGTCCCAATAAAATTGCAGCTGAGAGAGCAGAGATATAAATGCCAAAAACGAAAGATAAGATCATTATTACCTTGTGCTTTGTTGTCTGATTTGAGAGTTTTGCAAACTCGTGTTCAGAAAGGACAGTCATTCCGCCAATAACAATTACTACTGCAAGGAATGCGCTGTCTTCGTGCAACGCCACATTTTCTGCCTGTGCATTAAAGACTGAATACCAGAGTGGAATAGAAATGAGTGTTACTTTCGATAAGGAGGCAAGCATGTTTTTTCGGAGCTTTTTGCTTTTTCTGGTTCCGGATGGTTTTTGTTTAGGCATATACGAATTATATCAAATCAAAATAACCCAGTCATAAATGACTGAGCAATTTTGTTTGGCTCAGCACGATAGAGGAAGTTATAACCTTAGTTAAGCAAGATTCTGTAGCTTTAAAAATTCTTTAGAGGCGGTAGCCTTAAGCTTCGTCGGTTGGAAACGGGGTTCCACCTCCACGTGCATCATCAAGTTTGGCCTTTGCTTCTTCAATTTCTTCTTGGCTACCAACGCGTAGTGTGGCTTCATAGTTTTCTGTGGCAATCCCTTCTTGTACTGAGTCCCCACCCTTTTTTACCTGATCGCGACCGTCCTGTATGTACGCTTCGACTCTTTCGTCTTCGTCGATAGTGTTTGGTGCATTTTCATCCATAAGATATTTTCCTTGTGCTTACTTGTAGACAGAGTATAACAGCAGCACCTTTGATTGCAAGTTGATCAAAATCATAAGCACCTCGTCTGCACGAAGTGCTTATGCTTGACTCGCAGTGGTGAACGAGTTACGAATTATTGTTGCAGGTAATTGTTGTATGGAATCTCAATAACCTCTGCATTTTCGAGGCTAAGAATTTTCTCTATACTCTGAAGTTTATCTTTAGGGTAGTCTAGAATAACCGACTTCAATTTGTCGTTTATTTCATAAAGACCAACGATTCCTTTATCAAATTCAAAATCATTGTGAACCATCTTCAATTCCACAATATTTTTGAAACCATGATCTTTGAGCCATAAAATTCCAGCTTCTTTGTTGGCTACAGGTAATCGCTCGACAAGATGGAAAGTGTCTCCGTCCTCCTTGAGGATATGTATTTCACACTTTGATGATGAAATCACCAGCTTAGTCACGTCTAGACTATCCA
>JBGTET010000052.1:0-3682 GCA_041747695.1 Saccharimonadales bacterium (SeqCode) | reverse complement strand
TGGCTACATTTTCTTTTGATGTTTTTTCGGTTTCAAAGCCGGATATTTTAGATGGATCAACACTAATGACATGAATTACGTATTCACCCCCGTCGATATAAGTAATCACCCCTTCAACATCAAATGGGGATGGATTTTCTGGTCCAATTTCTGTTCCAGCCATACTAGATCTCCTTTATTAACTACAATTATTAGCCAGATTTGTAGGATTGCAAGCATGAGCAATTCAAGAATATCGACAAATCTTGTAAATATGGTATTATTAACAGATGTCAGAGAGTCGCGAATTCAAAGTTGGTCCATCCATTCCAGAACGGGTATTTGTAGAAATCGGGTACGGAGACGACCCGGCATTTTTTGGATGCCGACGAAATGACACAAGAACTGCCCATTTCCGTGGTGTGCACTACATCGGCTTAGACATAAACTCAGACACACTAGGTACGGTCTTGCCGGCACTTACTGGTGAAGATTCAGAAAAGGCTAACCCAACAGATCATATGCTCAGCATTGGCTTTAACGCCGGCCGTCTTATCGACCTTAACCTTCCAGAAGGTAGCGTTGACGAATTTTATTTATCGGGAGTGTTCTCGGAATGCAGAGCAATGCAGGACTTTCATTGTGCTTCTGTACCCAGAATGGAGCTCGTGAGGGCACTGGGCGATATGACAGATCCAGAGACTAAGCGACAAGTATTACAAGAGCTTTACCCCAAGAGTGTCGACCACCCACTTCTACCTTTATCTGGGCTATTAAACGATCTAGAGCGTGCAAGAACATTGTTAAGTTATGAAGGTCAGATCGTTATAGTCGAGAACCGAGCTCTAATAGACCAAGAATCTGTAGAAATGCTCTTAGATAGCATCGGATTGGCCATAATCATTACAGTCACCAAAAAAGAGCCGGCGTGGGCTTTCATACATGACGTCTACAACATGCCGGATGATGGCGATGAATATGTCGAACCTTTCGC
This sequence comes from Saccharimonadales bacterium (SeqCode), assembly GCA_041747695.1. Classification (GTDB taxonomy): domain Bacteria; phylum Patescibacteriota; class Saccharimonadia; order Saccharimonadales; family JBGTET01; genus JBGTET01. The sequence goes on along the minus strand of JBGTET010000052.1, from coordinate 2,709 downwards.
TATGATTGTTCATCCAAAAGCTGTCTAGTCCCCAAGCCCCCACTGACAAACCAAAGCATCTTCCAGCGTCCTAACGTTGTTGCAATCTAGGCGGTGAATCTTTAGAGCAGAGTCGTAGCGTGAAGCTCTAGCGATTATTTCATCGCCAAAATGGATTTTACTGGAGCAACATCCAGCAATTTTACACTCAGGCTGATCGCTGTAGCTAGGAATCGTAATCCTAGATGTAACTTCGTCATCTGGGAAAGTTTCGGGTTTTTCGGGTTTAAACTTGATCTCATTTACTGGTCCTACACCGCACCTTTTCCTAATCATCTCTACGATTCGGCCGGTTTTGGCGCTAGGTTCTTCAACTCCAACAGCTTCAATCAAGCTCCGGAATGATCTAAAACCCGTACTTCCCACTAGTTCCTGTCTATCTTTTTCGTCTAACATTTTCAGGGGTTTTTCGAGGCCAAGATCGGACACTAATGCACAAATTCTATTAATGCCCTCCTCGTAATAATGATCGCTAAGAGCGCGTCTTTTACCTTGCTCTATGGCTTTTCCTGCTGATTTTGTTGCTACCATTTGTCGCAAGTTATCAAATCGCTGAGCTTCAGATGGATATTCTGCGGAGTACTCAAAGTCTAATACATCGCCAATGTAAACACGTGCATCAAAACCAACCAAATCTCCGTTTCGATAGGCAAAAAGTGTTCTCAAAGCTCGTCTGTTATGGACATGAAAACTAGCATCTAGTACGTTGCCGGCGCTTGGCATCTTGTACATGTTGCCGTCTGCACGGAAGAAAAGTACCTCATCGCCCAGAATCTCACTTGTTAATCCTTCATTTATGGCGATGGATCTAGATGCCGCATTCCGCCACTGATAAAGCTTAGGTACGCGTCTGAACTTTTTGGTAATTTTGCCTGGCGTGGCTTTAAAAGTAGCATCATAGCCTTGGTGGTCTTGTTTATGATCCGTAATTGTTTGTTCATCCATAGCCTTTGTGCGAATTTGGACTTCAAATGGAGCACCCATTGTTGTGTAGCCAGTCAGGTGGATGCTTTGATAGCCCGTGGCCTTGGGCTCAGCGATATAATCTTTTGTCCTTGTTGGGTCAGCATCATAAACATCCTCTAGGTTCGTCTTTATGGCGTAGCATTGCTGAACTGCTAGCTCTTCGTCTTCGCCACAATCAACCACAACTCTAAAACCAACTAAATCAAACAAATCAACGCTCTCGCGCCTAGTAGATTGCTCTTTTCTCCATATACTGTAATTGCTCTTTCTGCGAGCATCGATTACACACTTAGCGCGATCGTCTGTAACCATATCTAACACAAGGCGTATTTCTTGCCGAAGGTTATTGAAGTAGTCGTGACCCTCTCTTGAGTTAGCCGTTCGATAAATTGCGTTAATCCTATCATTTTCTTCGGGCATAAGGATCTCGAACGCCAACTGTTCAAGCTCTGTTTTTTGTTCGTGTGCATCAATGATTTCTGCTACAGGTGCCCAAATCCAAAAAACTTGCTGCGCTAGGTGGGTATCTCTGCTTTGAGCCAGCGTAGCCTGTAACTGGCTCAAGAATTTATTCAGGGTTTCGCAATCACCAGCCGCAACAAGTGCTAGTCGTTTGTAATTTTCTAGAGTTTGGTCGTGTGTAGTCTTTTCTTCTATTGCATTATCTTCTGGCAAAATGGCTTTTACTCGGGCCAAACGTACAAGTCTGGCATTTTCGGAGAGTTCTGCGGCTGGTGTTCGCCAATCAACACCTTCAAAAGGAGGCTCGCGCTCTAGCAGAGTCAGGGCAATATCTGATGGATTGGTCCGCTCTGTTTGAGCCGACCTTGGTGTAGTGGATTCGGGTGACACGTCTTGTTCTCGTAAATCGACATAACTATATAACAAAACGTTATTTTCTGCAAAGATTTTACTGGGGTCAACCTACTGCTGGTAGATTATTATTCGATCTTCCACTGCCTCTTGCCCCAGCGCATTTAAGGCTCGTACCTGCAAATAGTTCCTACCTGGCTGCATATAAATTGTAACTTCAAAGCTGCCGTCATCCGCCAAGCTAATATTGCTGCCATTTATCAGTAAAGACGATTCGGGTGAGGTTTTGCCCTTAACCACGACTGCCGATTCCGACGTTGCGAAGTCCGACGCTGGCGATTCTAGCCGTAGCCTTGGCGCAGCCGTCAACTGCCAGGCTTGCCATAAGGCATAGCTAAGAACAACCGCTAAAACAATGCCAGCAACTAAAGAGTACGTGACTTTGGATGCCACAAAAATTCGTGACGACTGAGTTTTTGCATCCTTCTTGGTCTTGGTCTGCGGAGTCGGTCGCAAAACTGCCATTTCTTCGGCAATTTCTGCCATATCTAAGTGAATTTCTTTAGCGTATTTACGAACTAGACCATTCAAATTTGCCAGAGGTATATCAGTGTTTTTGCCGTCTTCTATGGCATCAATCGTCGAAGTTGGTACACTGATAAGTTTGGCTAGTTTTTGTGGCGTAATTCGCTTGGATTTACGAGCGTTTTTGAGCTTTAACGATAGGCTCTGTCTGGCTTCAGAAGTTGTCATCGCTTGGGGCCGATGAGTTTACTTCGTCAACACTGCCAATCAGCACTTCGCGTGGTCGTGAGCCGTCGGCTTGGCCAATAATCCCTTGTTCTTCCATGGCTTCGATGAGTCGCGCAGCTCGGGCGTAACCAACTCGTA
>JBGTET010000051.1:0-11072 GCA_041747695.1 Saccharimonadales bacterium (SeqCode) | reverse complement strand
ATAAACACCCAGCTAAACAACTTCGATGAGTTTATGAAATCACTTATGAGACAAAAAGGCAGTATCGTGTCAGATAGATTTGACGGGGTTAACTCATTATCGGTAGTCCGTGAAAGAGTTGGAATGATAATTTCTTTATTCGAGCGAGGTGAAACTAACGCCTACACATCAGAAGAAATGTCTCAAGCAGCAGTCAGCTCAGCTATGCTAGGTAATTCGTTAGAGCAGATAGTTACAGGTCTAAAAAACTTGAACAAAATTTCTAACTAACAGAAACTTCAGTACGAGGAACAGTTCGGCCGGTAAATCGGCGCTTTTTGGTTTGGCGGAAAGAAACAACGCCATCTTTGGCTGCAAAAATAGTGTAATCACGGCCCAGTTTTGTGCCTGGTCCGGCAACTTTAGTTTGGCCAATTTGGCGAATAATAACAGATCCAGTAGTAACTTTTTCGCCGGCATATACTTTGACTCCCAGCCTTTGTCCGGCTGAGTCTCGGTTGTTTTTACTGGTGCCGCCCGCTTTGGTATGGCTCATTAGGTCCTCTCGATTAATAAAATGTCGCGCGCAACGTACTGTCCATCTCGATGATAGATCAGAGCTCGCTTTGCTGACTCAAATTCTAGACGATTATAGCCCAAATTTTCTATTCGGTCAACCAGAGGTAGCTTTTGGAAGCTTTTTCCGGTTTGCCACCACGCTGGCAGTGCCAAAACCACACGTGTTCCAGCTTTAATTTGCGGGTGTAGATTTTTCAGGAAGTATTCGTGCAACTGGTCAATTTCTTGCAGGTTTTTGTCAAAAAATTCTTTATTTGCTGGGCGATTGAGTGGGGGACCAAGATATGTTTCACAGGCTACGGCGTCGATATCATTCCATTGTGCAGAGGTGGCATCGCCAATCTCAATATGTGAGTCGATGTTGATGTTGCGAGCACCAGCCAACCAGTCTAAATTGCTTTGCGTCGCGCTGACCATGGCCGAATTTATATCTGTTCCAGTGACTTTATGACCCAAAATCGCTGCTTCTTGTAAGACTACGCCTGTACCACAAAATGGATCTAAAATTCGTAGGTTTTGGCGTCCTGCAGCTGCCATATTAACCAAAATAAGAGCTAGTTTTGGTGGCAACATCCCAATTTTGGCATCACGCGATGGGCGAGCTTGGTCACGGGCAGCAAATTCATCAACGTCTTGGACTTCTAAAGTCTTAGCCACGGTGATAGACCCGTGTTTTTTGACTAATAACCATTCCTGCCCTTTGTCTGTCAGCAATTTATTGTAGGTAACCTGCGCAGCGTTGAGGATTTTGTCTTTTGGCTGGTTAACAATCCGCACAGACATGCCATTATTCTTTAACTTTTTCTTGAGAGCCATGACTTTCTGGTAAAAATCGCTCGGAGCATTGGCGCCGTAGTAACTTAGGCCAATATTAACCTTAGATTCGGGCTTATTCTTCTGATAATAGTTTGTAATAAAGGTTAGGGCATCGTTAATATCCTTCTCGTCGCTAAGAGGAGCGGCAACTTTAATCGTCCCGCCAAGATTTGTAATAGAAAGTTCATCACCAGTACCAACATCAACCAAAGCAGCCTGATGATTCAGGTTTTCTATCTTGGCATTTGGATAAAGACTCTCGATTTCTGCCAGAGATATATGGGGCTGTTGACCTAAAATTGCAATGCGCATGAGTCTATTATTTCAAAGTTCCTACCATCCTCCTACTTATTAGCGGTATAATGTTCTGATATATGAGGTCAAAGTTAAAATCCCCATTCTTTTGGCTAGTAGCTTTGGCGGCAATTGGGTTTGCCGTGTTGCTTTACGCTTCGCGATCTTTACTGCATGACACGTGGGAGGTTATACAAACTGCTAACCTAACCTTAGTTTTACTTTTGCCCTTAATACAGATAGTTAACTACTTTTTTATCGGTGGCTACTACCGGACGATGTTTGGCTTGTTCGAAACTAAAATAGCTTGGACGCGGTCGTGGGGAGTTGTGGCTTCGCTGAACTTCGTAAATCAGATTTTGCCATCTGGTGGCTTGAGCGGGATAACGTACTTGGCTTACGGATTTAGAACCAACTTGGCTATCGGTAAAACTACCATGATCCAGACAGGGCGTTATCTGTTTTCTTTTGCATCATATGTAGTCATTGCACCATTTGCGCTTGCATTGTTGCTCCTAGAGGAAGATGGCGGTTCTGTAGGCAGCATACTAGAAAAAATACAGGGTAACACCTATGCCATAGCCACCATAGTTGTGTTCCTTATATTGATTGGCTTTATGATTACGTTCGTTCGTTCGCCAAGTGCTGCCCAGAGGCTAGTTGAGCGTGTCAGAAGAGTCTTAAACGGTATCGTTGGTATATTTACCAATAAAGAGATTGTGCCCAAGAAAGTAACTTCTGGGCTAGTCGACGAATTTCATCAGGGACTCAATTTTTTTAAGGATCAAAAATCTCGCGTGCTTAGCCCGTTTGGCTTCATGATATTGAGTGTGACCATGGAGCTATCGATCGTATACGTCGCGCTGATGGCAGTCGGGGCCGAGGTCACTTTCGCCGCCGCATTTGCTAGCTTTCTGGCAGCCAATATTGTTGGAGTCATATCTGTTATCCCTGGTGATGTCGGTGTCCACGAAGCGGTTATGACGACAATGCTGGTAGCTTTTGGAGTTGATGCACCTCAAGCCTTATCGGCCGTCCTGCTTTACCGAGTGTTCAACAAAGTTATTTTCTTACCTGTCGGCTTTTATTTCTACACCTTGCTACTTAAACCTGCCAAACCACAGGCCAGCTGATGGACGACACCATAATAAGTGTCAGCGAGCTGGTGTCGCTGGTAAACCAAACCTTAGACTATGCCTATCCGGTGGTTGTGGTCGAAGGTGAGGTGGCCAATTCTAGGATTAGTAAGGGTCGCTGGGCCTATTTTGATCTTAAAGATGACAACTCGACTGTACGTTTTTTTGCTAGCGTTTACACCTTGAATACGCCGATTGAGGACGGAATGTTGATCCGAGTGACTGGAAATCCAAGGCTACACAACTTATATGGCTTTTCGGTGACGGTTCAGAGCATTCAGTTGAGCGGAGAGGGGACAATCAAGCGGGCGCAGGAGCTGTTAAAAGCCGAATTGCAACTTGAAGGGCTATTTGACGAAGACCGAAAGCGTGAATTACCGCAGTATCCTAAGACTATTGGGTTAGTCACAAGCGCGCAGGCGGCTGCTTATAGCGATTTTATCAAGATAATTAATGCTCGGTGGGGCGGGTTAGAAATAAACCACATAGACGTCCAAGTGCAGGGAGAACCAGCAGTGGCACAGATCGTGAAAGCTATTGATTACTTCTCTAAAACGGCCGAAACGGTTGATGTCGTGGTTGTTATCCGTGGAGGCGGCAGCCCAGAAGATTTAGCAGCATTTAGCGCCGAACCCGTTATTCGAGCAGTCGCAGCCTCGCGAATTCCGACGATTGTTGGCATTGGGCACGAACAAGACATTAGTTTGGCCGAATTAGCTGCTGATGTTCGGGCTTCAACACCAACAAATGCTGCCCAAATGGTGGTTCCAGACCGCCAGGAAGTGATTTCTGGTATAAATTATTTGCTCAACCAGATGAACAATTCTATTACAAACCTGACTACTGTTAGTAATCATAGAATTGAGACGATTTTACAACGAATTGTTGGCCAACTGACCGAGCCTGCTCGCCAAATTGACGAATTCAGCCACCATTTGACGACCGCGATGAAATTAGTTGTTCAGGCAAACCAAAATAAGCTGTCTGGACTAGCTCAAACGCTTAATTCTTTGGACCCTAAAGCTGTTTTGAAGCGAGGATACAGTCTTGTGCACACAAAAAATGGTCAAATCGTACGTTCTGCAAAAAATTTACAGGTTGGGAGCCCGATCATGTTAGAATTTGGACAAGGAAAAGCCGAAGCGGAGGTTACTAATGTCGACTAAAAACGATACATCTTCAAAAAAAGGGGATTTTACCAGCAAAATGGCAGAGTTAGAGGCGATTGTGGCTTGGTTTGACAGTGGTGAGGTCAACTTGGACGAAGCAGTTGCTAAATTTGAGCGGGGCTCGGTCTTAGCCAAGGAATTGAAGTCTGATATTTCGGACATAGAGAATAAAGTTAAGAAAATCCAAGCGCAGGCCTGAGATTTCTTCCTTGAGATATTGCTCTGTAAATTGTAAGATCAAAGCATATGCGTATTAATCTAGACCAACGTGGCGTTGCCGATCCGCTACTTATACCATTAGTAATCGCAGTTGTCTTTCTGCTTGGCGTTGCCGGGTTTGCAGCCTGGTCTTACACTAGTTATGTTGACGCTCAAAAGGTTGAACAGGCAGAAATTGACGAAGCAGTAGAGGCCGCCGAAACTAAACTAACCTCAGAGCTAGAGGCAGCTTTCGTCGAGCGCGAGAAAAAGCCGACCAGAACCTACACAAGTCCACAGTCCAGTGGTAGCGTTAAGCTCGTTTATCCAAAAACCTGGAGCGTTTATTCGCAAGAAGATGCCCAAGATGGCACAGTCGAAACATTTATGCACCCAAATTACGTCCGAGATATTGGCTCCGATGAGCCTGTAGCGCTCAAAATGAGTGTGACCAGCAAGGATTATCCAGGAGAAGTAGAGGATTATCAGTCTAAGGCAGAAAAAGGTGAGGTTAGGGTCAAGGCCTTAACGATCGCGGGCACAACTGGCGTAAGAGTTGACGGCAATATTGTCGATGACTTTGATGGCTCAATGGTAATCTTTCAAGTACGCGACAAAACTCTCAAAATCTGGACCGAGAATAACTCATACATTAAAGATTTTAACGACATTATCCTCAAGAATCTGACCTTTTCCCCATAGCCAACAAAAGCCATTATGCTTAAGCTTCGTTATTGGCACTAGCAGAGTATAATTAGTGCTAAAAGAGAGGGTTGTTGGTGGGCAAAAACAACAAACAAATTGTGACAACATCTAACACAGATTTATTACGTGTCGTCGCCAATGAGCTAAAATTACCCCTGACAAATATTCAGTCGACTGCTTCGATGTTGGTTAACGGGCAATTTGATGGTGATGAAATATCCGAGCAGAATGCCCGTCTGTTGATTAATAGTTTGCAGGCTGTCGATATGATTGACGGTATTTTGTTGGCCGGCAGAATTCAAACCAACCAAACGGCATTAGATTTGACTGCGGTTAACGTTTCTAGCGTCGCCAGAGAGGCTCATGCCGAGTTAAATGGTCTGGCAGCGAGATATGATCGAACTTTGCGTTTACAGACGACTGACAGCTTGGCACCAGCCTCTGCTAATTACGAGGCTTTGAAGACTAGCTTGAATTCTATGCTCAGCAGTTTGATTAGATCGTCCAAGTCCGAGGTTATAGAGATTTTGGTCCATAATCGCCTGGATCGGGTAATGATAACTTTGCGTGACGAAGGCCAAGTTTTTAGTAACCAGACTGTAAAATCGGTGCTTAATAACCTCGGGCGCAGTGTCCAGCCGGCAAAATCATTGCCTTCTAGCTCTGGTTTGGGCGTCTATATTTCGTCGGTGCTTATGGAAGCCATGAATGGCAAGTTCGACGCATACACCATCGGTAACAAGCGTTCGATTACGTTTTCGTTGCAGAAATCTGAACAGTTAACATTGCTATGAAAACAGCTCTAAGGACTGTGTTATTGGTCGAGCCGGACTACATGCTTGGCGACAACTACCAAACTGCGCTGTCAAAAAACTTTAATATTTTGATTGCTCGTAGTGCTCAAGAGGCGATTGATGTTGTCGATAGCCAACCAGTTGATTTGATCATCACTGATACTTTGATTTCAGAAAATAACGGCATCGAAATTCTTTACGAAATTCGCTCGTATGGTGACTGGCTGGAACTGCCGGTGATTATGTTGTCTAGTTTGCCAGTAGGTGACTTTCCGATTGCGCCCCAAGATTGGGCTAAGTATGGCATCAGTAATTTTGCCTATAAGCCCAAAACTCAACCGATCGATCTCGTAAAAATGGTCCAGCTCGCTTTGGTATGAACAAGAAAACAACAGAGGCGATAATCTTGCGCAGAGTTAATTTTGGCGAGGCAGATCGCATTTTAACTTTGCTGACACCAAGCTCTGGCAAGCTAAGAGCCATCGCCAAAGGCGTCCGGCGCGAAAAGAGCAAACTAGCAGGTGGGTTAGAGCTAATCAGCATTAGCAATGTTGGTTACATTGGGGGCAGGGGAGACCTGCACACTATTGTCTCGAGCCGTTTGCTGACACACTTTGAGAATATTCTGACTGATTACGATCGTGTGCAGTTGGCCTATAAGGCGATAGAGTGGGTTGATAGAATCACCGAAGACGATGCCAACAGCGATTACTATTCTTATCTTAAAGAAGTGCTAGAGCAGCTTAACGACTTAAAGAATGACTTAGAACTGTCGGAGCTATGGATGCGGCTGCATTTACTGTCGATTTACGGCAACTTACCCAACTTAGCACACGATGTAGAAGGTCGACCGCTTCATGCCGAAGGTAAATACTTTTTTGATGCCAGCGATGGGGCCTTCCGGACCAGCAAAGTAGGCGATTTTAGTGCCGACAGCATCAAAGTCTGGCGAATTCTGGCAACCAACAACCCAACCAAAGCCCGTAAAGTTAAGGGGTTATCAGAGTTTGTTGGCAGCTCAAACCAGCAGTTACGTTTGTTTATGCAAAATACTATGCACGTCAGTTAACTTCTTTGTAAACCAATGACAGCTCTGGGGATTAATCTAACTGCGGCTTCTGCGGCACGTATTTCATTGCCACCGATATGATTCATATTGTCTCCACCCTCAATATCAATGATTGTTCCATCCAGAATTGCGAAAATTTCAAAGCGACCGTCACTGTGCAAGATTATTTTGCCTTTTTCTGATGCTTTGCCGCCTTGCCAATCGTACTTAACTTTTGATTTTAACACTGTGCCATCCACACCTAAAGTCTCGGTCAGCCGCGCATTGATGAGGATCCGGTTTCGCCCAGCTAGTATATTTGCTTCTGTCACGCGACTTGTTTTGGAGTTGTCATCAAGTGTACACGCTATGCCAGCGTTGAGGAGGGCACATAATAAGGCAGGGTCTGGTTTCTCTGTCTCTGGGTCGCCCAAATTCCACAATACTGCTGATAAGTCTCTGTGCATAGCGGTAGCGATTTCTTGTTTCGCTTCTTTTACTTCCTCCGGCAAGTATACGACCCCAGCCTCTGCGTAATCATCGAGTTCATAATCTTTAAACTGTTCTAAGGCGGCAAGTGCCTCCCCAAGATCATGAGGATAAATTGCTGACCTATCGATAACGGACCGGTCCAACCATAATTCGACGTAGGGGTCACGCTCCTCGGGGTTCTCTTCGTCGGATTCCACTACGATTTCAATCATATTAGGTGCGAATGTGTCGCTAAGACCATCACGATCGTCGATCAGAGGTTCCGCAACCGCAACTCGAATAAAGTAATTATCAAGTTCCCAGGCAAAGCTTTTTTCAATAACAGGTACGCACTCACTGCTTCTAAGCCACATAGCTAGCGCTACAAAAGCATCACCACGTGCCTCATTAAAACTTCCAATGAGTTCGCGCCGGTTTGTGTCTTGGCTTTGTCTTTCGCTCATATTATTTAATCGAGGATATCACATTGTTATCTGTTAAGCATAAGGTTTTTGCATATACTGTGTCTATAAATTTCAAGAATTATATAACTGGTTATCTAATTGCGGTTATCTAACAGATACGATAAACTATTTGCTAATGAGTGAAGTAAGTCTCGAAACTATTGTATCTTTGGCTAAAAGACGGGGATTTGTCTTCCCGTCATCTGATATTTACGGTGGTTTAGCCGGTTTTTACGACTATGGACCATATGGAACACAGCTAGCCAAGAACATAAGAGATCTTTGGTGGCAGCATTTTGTCGAAAAAGTGCCTAATATTCATGGCTTAGACTCTGCAATTATCCAGAACCCCAAGCTCTGGGAGGCTAGTGGGCATGTTGCCGGCTTTAACGACCCCTTAGTCGACTGCAAAAACTGCCAAGCTCGTCATCGTGCGGATCACCTAGCGGGTGTTGATTCAACAGATCTAAAAAAGCTTGATGAGCTGATAAAAGACAAGCCTTGTCCAAAATGTGGCCAAAAGGGTCATTTTACAGAGGCCAGAACTTACAACATGATGATGAAGACTTACGTTGGACCAGTTGAGGACAACGAGAACGTTGCGTACTTACGACCTGAGACCGCCGGATCGATTTTTACTAACTTTGAACTAGTTCGTGAAACAACTAGGGCAAAAATTCCATTTGGTATCGCACAGATTGGCAAAGCTTTCCGTAACGAGATTTCACCGCGAGACTTTATCTTCCGGACTCGCGAGCTCGAACAGATGGAAATGCAGTATTTTGTTGATCCTAAAAACGAGACCGAAGAGTACGAAAATCTACGCAAGTTTAACTGGAATTTCTGCATCGAAGCTATGGGCTTTGACGAGGCCAACCTGCAATGGCACGAGCACACAGAGGACGAGAGAGCGCACTACGCTCGAGCAGCACATGATATCCAGTTTAAGTTCCCATTTGGCTTTAAGGAGCTGTGGGGGACTCATAACCGTAGTGATTTTGATCTGACAGCTCACGGCAAAGCTAGTGGCAAAGAACTTAATTATTTTGATCCAGAAACCGAAAAATCATACGTGCCGTTTGTTATGGAGTCGTCTGTTGGAGTCGGTCGCATATTTTTGGCTGCGCTAGTAGATAGTTACGCCGAAGAGGACGTCGAAGGCGAGAAGCGAGTCGTGCTAAGAATTAATCCTAAACTTGCCCCTGTTAATGTTGCTATTTTGCCACTCATGAAAAAGCCGGAACTGGCAGGTAAGGCTAAGGAAATCTACACAATGCTTAACCAGTCAACAAACTTACGAATCGAATACGATGAGACTGGTTCTATCGGAAAACGCTATCGCCGTCAGGATGAAATCGGAACGCCCAAAGCGGTCACAGTTGACTTTGACACTCTAGAAAACGACGATGTAACCATCCGCGATCGAGACACCATGGAGCAAAAACGAGTTAAAATAACAGATCTAGCAAAGGAACTAAGCAATGATTCCTAAGCCAGTATTTTGGTTTTTTGTTGCCCTACTTTTAGTAATTGTTGCGCTGTTTGTTTTGGCACTAGTCGGCTGATATGGAAACAGAAACCGAAGTAAAATTTCTGAATGTGAACATCGATGATATTCGGGTCAAACTCGAAACTATCGGAGCTGTTTGTGTAAAGAAAATGGTGGACATGAGGCGCTCAGTAATAGATCATCCAGATCGTAGACTCGAAAAAGATCAAGATGCTTTCATAAGAGTTCGTGACGAAGGTGACGTAGTAACTGTAACTTTCAAAAGATTTGAATCACAGGACTTTGGTGGCGCTAGAGAACATGAGGTTACAGTCAGCGACTTCCAAACAATGGTTGATATTTTTACAGATGCAGGACTGATTGTTAAGTCGTATCAAGAATCTAGACGAGAAACCTGGAAGATTGGCAACGTAGAAATAGTTATAGACGAATGGCCGTGGTTGAACCTATACATAGAGATCGAAGGCACCGATCCAGAAGAAATTAGAGATGTTGCAAGTAAGTTAGGGTTTGACTGGGAAGATGCAGTATTTGGAGGAGCAACTGAGGCATACAGACGGCAATATCCAAACATCGCAGTAGGCAAAACCATTGCTGACGTGCCATCAGTCAAGTTTGGCGATCCGTTACCAGACATATTTATGGTAAAGTAATTTAAAGAAGATAGAGATTTTATGACAACAGAGAACATTAAAACAAATTACGCTTACATTGACGGACAGAACTTGCACTCCGGTGTTTCGGCACTGGGCTGGAAGATTGATCACAAGAAATTCCGAGAATTTTTAACCAGCAAATTTAAGGTCACCAAGGCATATTACTTTGTTGGCTTTATGGAAGAGCATCAAGATCTGTACAACGCCTTGCAAGAAGCTGGGTTTATCCTAGTTTTTAAACCTTTAGTCCGATACGAAGACGGCACAATCAAGGGCAATGTTGATGCCGACATGGTCTTGCAGTGCATGATCGATGTTGAGCGCTACGCCAAAGCCGTTTTAGTAACCGGAGACGGTGACTTTGCTGGACTTATTAGACATTTGGCATCTGTTAATAAGCTCGAAACTGTCTTAATTCCTAATCGTAGCAATTATTCATCATTGTTTGACCGCTTCGAAGGCTTTGACAAGTTCGGCGTCTACATGAGCGACCACCGAAATGCACTGTCGTACAGGGACACACGTAAACGCTTCAACAGAAGACCGCCGAGCAAACCAAAAGACCAAGCACCAAGCTAGTCAGCAACATAGCGACTGTGGTACAATCCGCTTATGGCAAAAAAAATAGCAAAGAAGACGAAGAAAGTTATAAAAGATAATATGTTACTGGCAGTCGCGATTACGTCTGTTCTAGTAAACATGTTTTTTCTAATCGGCGTGATCACATACGCCTCGACTAGCAAGTTTGACGCAGCAATGCTCAATCGTGCCAACGAGCGTTACTGTGATGACATCACTGATCTAGATCTTGCAGCTGACGATCTTCTCGTCAACAGTAAAAGTGTCTCAGCAGAAGATTACTTCAACGTGGTTTGTAGGAGTGGCGATTTTGCTCCTTACTACCTAAATGCTGTCAACGAATACGTACAGGACCTAAACTACTAAGATTTTTTGGGCGTTGGGCACGCTCAGAGTGTAGTAGTGGGCTAACAGTTCAAGGTATTGCTGTTTGGATAGATCTGAGTGTTTAGAACCGCGCTGCGTGAAGGCTGTTTGCAGACTCAAGGCTACGGCAACTGATAAGTTAAAGCTTTCAACCATCCCGACTGTAGGGATTTTTACATGAGTGTCGATAAGTTTGTCGGCTTCTTGGCTCAAGCCTTCGTGCTCTGACCCAAAGACAAGTGCGGTCTTTTGTTTAAAATCGATATCATAAATTGTGGTCTCAGCCTCGCCAGACATGCCTACAAGGG
>JBGTET010000050.1:0-2918 GCA_041747695.1 Saccharimonadales bacterium (SeqCode) | reverse complement strand
TTTATTAAAAATGACTAAGGATTTAATTTTATGACTTTTCGAACAAACGGCAACAAGAAGACTCGCTTAAAAAAAATTATTGTCACACTGTTTATCATTTTTATAGTTTTAGTTGGTGCAGCTATTATTGGTGCCAGAATTTGGTACGACCAAAACCTGCAACCAGTTAGTCAGCAGAGTCGGATTGTAGCTGTAGAAATTCCTGTTGGCAGTTTAGTTGATGATATTGCGGTAATTTTAAAGAGCAAGGATGTAATTAGGAGTGAATTCGCTTTCTTAACGTATGTAAGAACTAAGGAGTATGCGGATATACTTCGTTATGGGGTTTATAACTTAGATCCCAGTAAAAGTACTCAGGAAATCGTTGATATTCTAGTACGAGGAGCAGAAGCCAGTAATCTTGTGACGATACCACCTGGACTACGGTTAGATCAGGTTAGACAAAGACTAATAGAGGCTGGTTTCACCTCAAGTGAGGTTGATGAGGCTCTTAATCCAGCTCTTTATACTGACCATCCAGCACTTGTTGCTAAACCTGATGACGCTTCGCTTGAAGGCTATCTTTATCCCGAATCTTTCCAAATTACAGCTAACACCACTGCTCGACAAATCATTATTCAGTCGCTTGATCAAATGGCAAAAAAGTTAACTCCGGATCGAATCGAAAGTTTTACTCGTCAGGGTCTTACTCCGCACGAAGCAATTATTCTAGCTTCAGTCGTAGAACGTGAAGTCCACCAACCAAATGATCGTAGAATTGTAGCGCAGCTTTTTCTAAAACGTCTTAGAGAAGGGATTTCCTTGGGAGCTGATGCCACATATGTATATGCTGCCGAAATTACCGGTGAGTTTGCAAGCCCCGAGTTAGATAATCCCTACAATACTCGTAAATATTCTGGTTTGCCGCCAGGGCCGATTAGTAATGTTGGTGAGACAAGTCTTGATGCAGTAGCTTCACCAGCAGATACAGACTTTCTATACTTTATATCTGGTGACGATGGTAAAAACTATTTTGCTTATACAGAAGAAGAGCATTTACGGAATATAGAGCTTTACTGTCAAGAAAACTGTGGAAATTAATTACCAAAACAGGGGTGAAGTATATTTGTGAAGCTTGACAAAGAGCATCAATATATGTAAGATAATGCATACGGTTTATTGTCAAGTCTAATAATGACGTTCGACACATAAACCACCCCTGTTATACGGTAATTTGGCTTACCGAGAGACGATGAAGCCAACCATTTTATTTACAAGTTACACCTTAACTGGTAACAGATAAGAAGGAGAAACACGATTAAGCGATTCTCGAACGTCTTTAAGCGTTCACGACATCTCAAATTATTATCAAGTAAGGAGTCTACTCCTTCTCTTCTCAAAGTTGATAAAAAAACCGCTCGTAGAACACGACGGCTATTTAGTAAATATGGCGTTGCTGTAGCAAATGTCAGCCTTATATTTGCAGTGGGTTTTGTAGTCTGGCAAAGTCAAATCAAAGCCGAAGATCCAATTTTTCAAAGTTCTTCTAGTCGAGTAGAAAATGAAGAAGCTGCAATTATTGATAAAATTTCGGCTGCCGATATTGCCATTAACGTTGCTTATGCGTCAAATTTGCCTCAGGCTGAAAATGTACGCGATCAGGCAGATGCGTATGATGATTCTGTATTAGTCGGAAGTTTTGACGAAGTAACGATTAACAAGCCTCAAATTGTTTCATTTGCTGGAGTTCAATCTATTAGAGACATTGTTGAGTATGTTACTCAACCGGGTGACACGATTTCGAGTGTTGCTCAGAAATTTAATACCACAGCAAGCAGTGTGCGTTGGTCAAATAATCTAAGCGGTGACTTTGTTGTTGCCGGAAAATTATTATATATCCCTCCAACTGGACGAAACGGTATCGTGTATGTAGTGAAAGCTGGCGATACCGCAAAAGCGTTAGCTGATACCTATGGATCTTCGGAAAACGCCATAATAACTTTCAATGATATTGAAATTTCTGGACTTATCGCCGGTACGCGCATATTCATACCTGACGGAGAGATAAAAGCAGTAACCTATAACTCTTACTCTTTGTATTCATTTGGTTCTGCAGTATTCGGCGGTAATGGTTATACACCTGGACAATGTACATTTGGTGCTGCTAGAAAACGTGCCGAAATGGGCAGGCCGATTCCTTCGAACTGGGGTAGTGCATTTACCTGGGACGATGCGGCAAGAGCCCAAGGCTATCGAGTGGACAATAGTCCTGAAATTGGTGCGATTATGCAATCTGATGGCTGGACTTCAACAAGGAACTTCTTTTACATTTATCATGTAGGCGTTGTTGTTAATGTAGATGCAGAGTTTTACTACGTCTATGACATGAACTATGCGGGTCCCTGGAGTGAGCGTGTACATAAGTTTCCGCTTGCAAGTGCCCAGTACTATAACTTCATTCATTAGAGACACTTAACTTAATAGGGCTAGACTCAGGTACACTGTAGATATATGTTTGTTGATAAAGTAACGGTAAAAATTTCTGCAGGCGATGGCGGCGATGGAAAGCTGAGTTTTCGTCATGAAAAATTTATTGACAAAGGCGGTCCAGATGGCGGTGATGGCGGTGATGGCGGGAGTGTAGTTGTCGAAGCTAGTAATAACGAAGACAGTTTGGCGACTTATCGCCACTCAAAACATATTCGTGCCGAACACGGTAAGCCTGGTGAATATCGACGCATGCACGGTAAGTCAGGCGAGAATTTGATTGTGAAACTTCCAGTTGGATCAGTATTACTTCGTGATGGAGAAGTTATTGCAGATCTCGATAAACCAGGTATGCAGATGATGATTGCTCGTGGAGGTAGTGGTGGCTTCGGAAATGCTCATTTTGTTAGTTCTATCCGTCAAGCGCCAAGGATTGCTGAGAAAGGTGAACC
>JBGTET010000049.1:0-4567 GCA_041747695.1 Saccharimonadales bacterium (SeqCode) | reverse complement strand
CTGGATAAAACCAAGGATGAATTCATGTCGATAGCATCGCACCAGTTAAGGACACCACTAACTACAATTAAGAATTTAACGCTTCTACTATGGGATGAAAAATTCGGCCCGATGAACCAGAAGCAAAAGCGAGCACTGCAGGATTCTTATACAAGTATCGACAGAATGGTGAGTCTTATCCAAGATTTTCTAGCTGCATCGAGTATAACTGCGGGAAAATTTGAACTAAAGCGAGAACACACATCATTAAACGAGATTGTAAAAGATGCCGTAGAACAATCCAGAGACTTAGCAAAAGAGAGGAATCTAAAATTCAAGCCCAGGGTAAGCACAAATGAAGTCGTGCTAAATCTCGATACGCAAAAAATCAAAGAAGTTCTACTCAACTATTTAGACAATGCAATTCAATATACTCCAGAAGGAAAAGAAATATCTTTGACGATGAAACAAGATTCGCGGTCAGTTGAAGTTATTGTAAAAGATCAAGGCATTGGAGTGCCAGAAGATGAACAGCCTGGGCTATTCTCAAAGTCATTTCGGGCATCAAATGCTATGAAGCATCGTCCCGACGGAACAGGACTTGGATTGTTTTTGGCCAAGAAAATCATAGACGCTCATGGTGGCGAGACAATCTTCTCATCAAAACTCAATCATGGAAGCACATTTGGCTTTAAACTTCCGCTAAAGTAGTTGACCTCTGTTATAATCGGAGTATCATCCTAGAGAAGAAAAGGGAGAAAAAAGTTGTCAGAATATTACAAACTTGGCCAAGTTATAAGATCACATCGTTTAGCCGCAGCCGAATCTATAGAAGATTTGTCTGGTGCTGTCGAAGTTGATCCAAAATTTATCACCGATCTAGAAAAAGGTGCTCAGCAGCCACCAGAAGAAATTTTGGCGCTAATAATCAACCACCTAGAGCTAGAAGACAAAGAAGCCGATGAACTGTGGCAACTTGCTGGCTATAAAATAGACTCACAAACCGAAGGAGCGACAGTGACCAAAACTGACGACGATAAAGACAGAAACATCACTATCCCAGAAGATTTGCCAATCTTGTATACCGACATGGTTAACGTGGTCTCTAACAAATACGGCGTAGTTTTTAACTTTGTCCAAGGTGTTGGACCAAATGGTTCACCAATTGTCGTGTCGCGCGTTGGCATGTCGCACGATCACGCCAAGAGTGTACTAAGTGTTTTACAAAAATCACTCGACCGACCACAAGACTAATCGGCATTAACAGAAACTTGCCAGACATGTTTTAATATATGTAGATAACTGGAGGTCAATGTGAGTAGAAATTTAATAATCGCAATACTTGTGGGGGTTGCTGTAATTGGTGGAGGAGTAGCGCTTTACGCTACCCAGAGTGATAACGATAACAATTTAGCCAATACAGATAATAGTGAGCAAGCCGACCAACAAGAGTCTGGCACAGCAACTTTTAGCCCCGAGAACACTTTAGAAAGTGATTTCGAAGCCACTATTGCTACAGAATCTGACACCACGACTTTTGAGGCCACAATAGAATATGATGCTGACTCGAAAGCTTGGAGATACGTTGCCAAAAACAGCGACCAAGACATGGAGCTAATAGTTTCTACAGATGCCTACTACTCTAAAGTTGAAGATAAGTGGATCAAGTTGCCATCTTCTGGAGAAAGCGGAACAGGCTTTGATAGGGAGGCCTACGAATTAACCGATGAAGAGCTTGCAGAATTCCAAAGCCGTTCGAGCTACAAGGGCGAAGTAAGTTGTCCTGCAGGTACTTGTGACCTTTGGGAGGTAGAAAATTACGAAGGCAACAACAAGCTTTCCTTCTATGTCGACAAAGAAACCAACACCATCAACCAACTAGTGACGGTGACCGCAAGTGGTACCAGCACAATCACCTATACCTACAAAGATGTAACAATCGAAATTCCAACTGACGCTCAAGAAGTGCCGAGCCTTACTGCGCCGTAGTTTCGGGAAATTTGTACATAGTATTAGGGTAAAAATGTTCCAAGACTTTAAAAAATTCATCATGAAGGGCAACGTCGTCGAACTGGCGGTCGGCGTTGTCATTGGTGTGGCTTTTGGAGCGGTCGTTACCTCCCTTGTTAACGGCTTCATTACGCCGCTAATTGCGGCAATTGGTGGTCAGCCGGACTTTTCTAACCTGTCTTTTACTATCAATGGCAGTAAATTTCTGTACGGCGAGTTCATTAATGCGTTAGTCTCCTTCCTGATAATTGCCGGAGTTGTATTCTTCTTGGTCATAAAACCATTTGAAAGATTGCAGAAAAGAGCCGCTAAGAACAAAAAAGCCGAAGATCCAACAGAAAAGAAATGTCCACAGTGTTTAAGTGAAATTCCTAAAGATGCTAAAAAGTGTAAATTCTGCGCATCTAAAGTTAAGTAACAGATAAACTTAAGCAGTGTCAGTGCTATAGTGAAGACGTGAAAAAGACAAAGATTTACATTTACGCTACGTTTCTTTCCCTACCATTTGTTTGGGTCGTTTTTCGTTTATTAAATCCTCCCCAGTGCCCCGAAGATTACACACAGGAGCAAATTGATACGACAAGGTGTATTGTTGAAGCAAACATTGGTGGACTGCCACTGTTTCTTGTTTTGACTCCAGTTATTTGGTTTGTGGCGGTTTGGTTGGTCCGAAAAAGCGTAGTAAAGCATCAGCTATAAAAGGACTTACTAAAAAGTCTATGTAATTACTTAAACTTAGAGGCCAGCGAAGACGCTAGCGCAACTTTTATATTAGCCCATCACCTTTATCTCTGTTCCGTTTTCAAAACATGCGACAACACTTTCGAAATCAACACGTTGGTGAAGTATTATATCTAATCCTAATTCACTAAGTTGCTTAAGTAGTTTTGGCGATGGGCGAAAAGGATCAATCCTATCTGGGTTAAAAGCTCGTCTAATATTGTCAACTACTATCTGCAATCTTGCGAAGTTTACTTCACCGCGTTTAACTAACTTAGGGTCTCTGTTGTCGTCCTGTAGGCGCGCAAGTAAAGCACCGATGTAATAGGCTTCTAATTCATCTCTAAGGTCTCGCATATCCACAGATTTTTGTGAAGTCAAAACACTTACGGGGCTATGATTATATTGTCTGAAGTGAGCCAACTCGTGGCCAAGAATGTCGGGAGTTGCATGGCCTTGCCCAGGATACATTCTAAGTATCATGGTCGGACGTCTGTTTATCTGTAGGTAGCCACCCTCTGGAGAATCCGGAAAAACTTCGCGTGAGACAGGTGATGAAAGGTCGGTAAAACCTGCCATCATTCCTGTCATAGCCCTTGTTGCAGCGTGCATGCGTATCGGCGCAGAATTGCCAGCAGACGGAGTGCCATCCCATACCTTTGCTTCATAAACCGCTTCGGCTGATGGAATTGCTCCCCACTTTCTAAACTGGCTAACTGTTTTCTTTTTTTGTAATTTTGTTTGTCGATCAAGGCTGGCTAACATCATGTGTTCTTCGTCAACGCCAATGGCTACGATAGTTAAGCCATCAATATCTGCGTCATGATCTTCAGGCATACCAATACCTTCGTCGCTTACGTTCAAAACAACCGCATTCTCTAGCAAGCGAATGTAGTCAAAGGCAGGTAAAATATAACGTCTTGCCTCTGGCGTTTTTAGAACACCGATTGCTTCTTCAATACTGCGGTCAATGTATAAATTACGCTCGCGCGACTCAATCCCAGATATAGGCATAGATTTACTTAAACATATAGATGGTTATCGGTCAAATTGGAGGACCGATGTAGCCGCAATACAACTAGGGTGAAGCTGGCTCAACTGGAGGTTCGAGTTCAATTCCCAACATTTGTCCCAAGTGCAAGGTAATACCTAATTGGGAATCATGTTCGGGTGCCACTTCAACCCACACACTAAAACCACCAATTCTAGCGTCAGGGCCGACTGTTGAGCTCAATATCCACCCTTCGTTTGCGTGATATATATCGGGTCCTCGGACCGGCCGCGCACTGACTGGACGTCCGCTCGGATCCTCTGGATCCATCTCTCGATAATCATAACCAATGACTTCGCCGCGTTCGTATTGCAACCAGGCAATGTGCCAGCCCTTCACTCTATCAAGTGCTGCTCTCAATCCATCCATCGCAGTAACGATTTCAGGACACGCCTTATTGAGCCTGGCTTCAAGTTCAACGGCATAACTGAAGTCTGGGTCATTTCGTTTCTCGGTAAAATTTAACCAGCTAACATCTCCAACTATCCTACTAATTTCGCGAAAGTTACCCCTGTATGATCTGTTTACATCATCCCAAGAATGCATGAGCCCAACTCTCGGGTCATCCTCGGGCAAATTTCTTTCTCGAAATGCAAAGTCACCATAGCTATCTGTCATAGTATAAGTAGTACCATAAATGACTTTATTTACAAGATTGGAGGGCCATCTGGGACTCGAACCCAGGACACGCGGCTTAAGAGGCCGCTGCTCTAACCAGCTGAGCTAATGGCCCGTGTACATGCACGGATGCGACGTTGCTAGATTTTAGTATAAAAAGCTGACTTATACTAGTGTTAATTTAATAAG
>JBGTET010000048.1:0-2317 GCA_041747695.1 Saccharimonadales bacterium (SeqCode) | reverse complement strand
GATATTGCTGAGGATTGCATAACTGCTGACCTCGTCGATTGGCTGCATAGTGGCACCTTGATAAAAATACTCAGGGAAACGATTAATAACCTCGGTGCCAAAAGCATGAAAAGTCATAACGTTGATGTCGTAACCAGCCTGGCCGACCAAGTCAACCAAACGATCACGCATTTCAGTCGCCACAGCTTCAGTAAACGTTAAGCACAAGATATTGTCTGGCAGAGAGTCAGTTTTCTCTAGAATATTTGCCACCCGCACGCTCAGCAGCTGAGTTTTACCTGTTCCGGGCCCTGCGATCACCATAACTGGACCTTCAATAGTATCAACAGCTAACTTCTGCTGGGCATTCAGCTTTTTGTAGGCCTTGCTAAAACTTGTCATTAACTAAGTATAACTTAATTAACTGATTGGTTTGTATGAAACATGACAAGCACCACGTCCTGTTCGCTCAGTGAACTTTTGATGATAATCTTCGGCATTAAAAAACTCGGTTGCTGGTGTGACTTCTGTAACTATTTCTTTGTCGAAATCTGGTTTTATCTTCTCTATATATTTCTCCGCGGTCGCACGTTGATCTTCGTCTAGAAAAAACACAGCCGAGCGATACTGTGAGCCGACGTCTGGGCCTTGTCGCATGTACTGTGTAGGATCGTGCAAAATGAAAAAATGCTTCAGTAGAGTTTCGTAACTTACCTTTGTGGGGTCGAATTCAATCAAAATTGCTTCGGCGTGCCCAGTTGTGTCGCTACTTACCTCTTCGTAAGTTGGCGCATCAATGTTCCCGCCACTATAGCCGACGGTCGTTTTAATAACTCCTGGGATCTGATCAAAGTAGTCTTGAACTCCCCAGAAGCATCCCGCTGCAAATATGGCTTTTTCTGTTTTCATAACGCTTATAATTGTACCTTAAGACATGCTCGGCGTGTGGATCACATTGGTCACGACGCCATGGACGACAAATGAGCTAGCTTCGTCCTCGCCGACGATAATTGGCGGTCTTGGTCGAGTGGATTCCGAAACTAAAGCAATGATTCTTTGCTGTTCGTCCTTTAAGAAGCGTTTAATCGTTGCCAGCCCCTCGATTGAGGCTAAAACGTAGTCTCCGTTGCTAGGTGTTTGGATAGCTGAGTCAATAATTACGTAGTCGCCATTATCGATGCTCTGCCCTTGCACGTTGGCTTTATTCATAGAGTCACCACTGGCTCGGACTGCAAAAATATGGGCTTTGTTTAATTTCTTGACTAAACCAGGCGATAAAGTCAGGTGATCCTCTACCCTATCCTCGGCCATTATCAACGGTTCGCCACAGTTAGCGGCACCCAATATGGGTATCTTGGCTAGTTTAGGCTGATCTTTCATAACAACTAACTGACCGTCCGGCGTGGTTTGGATGTACCCGTCAGCTATAAGCTTGCTCAGGTGCCATTTAACTTGCTGCGGGTGATCTACTTTAATCTTTTCCCCAAGCTTGCGATAGCCTAATTCCGTAATATTTTCTTCGGTAGCCAGTCGCAGTATTCTCTTTTGAATTTTGTGCATTTGTTCGCCTTTCCACAACAGAATAACAGATGATTATCAGGTGTGTCAAGATGTTCAAAAATGTTCAAGAAAAGTTGTTGACAACTCGCATATGTTTTGCGTAAACTAAAAGCACTGTACATAAAGAAAGGGAGGGCAAAATGTCACTGACACAAGCAAATGCAAAATCTAAACAAGGCTTTCTAGACCTTAGGATTTCGCCGACATCGCCCAAACTTTCACAAAAAATGAACGGTCAGTATAGGTTGTGTACGGTCACTAAGGCGCGTGATGGAAGTCGATACATTAGCCTGAGATTACCGACAGACATCCAAGAAACTATCTTGAGCGCCTACCAAGACGGCAAGACAGTACGTATTTTCTCTTAAATACGACTCCTGCTAAGTTATAAATAGTTAGCCAATGATGATGCGAAAGCGGACCAGCTTGTTCTTGATGGTCTGGGTCAAGTTTTGAATTATGGCATATTGCCGTAGCCTGACTTCCGATGCCATCGAGGAACTGCTGGTTTTGACTACCAGAATGCCGTCATCTTGGAATCGCTCAATCTTAACTTCGCCAGAGAAATTGCGATCCAATTCTTGCTGAATCAAAGTAATATCGTCTTTGATTCCAGAATCTTCAAGATCGTCGGCTTTCTTTTGTAAAAGATCACCTAATGAATTAATCTTTTTTGCCATCATGCGCCTTCGTTTGCGAAGTTCTCGTCTTTAACCTTTATATAGGTTTCGATGGTTGTAACCAACACGATCATGATTACAGGACCGTAGATGACTCC
>JBGTET010000047.1:0-6658 GCA_041747695.1 Saccharimonadales bacterium (SeqCode) | reverse complement strand
GGTCAACATAACGCTCAACAGAAATACCCTTTTCGGCAGCTTTTTCGGCAATCTTGCCACCGTGCTCATCAACGCCATAACTAAAGAAAACCTGTCGGCCACCCTGCACGTGATATCTGGCAATTACGTCGCCAATAATCGCCTCTAGGGCATGTCCGCAGTGAGGCACATCGTTAACGTATGGAATGGCATTAGCCACATAAAATGAATCTGTCGACAAAACTCTCTCCTTATCGTAACTCTCTTATTGGATTAGCCGTGGCGGTCGTTTACGCGGCCTAACGGGAGTTATCTCTTGATTCATTGTAACATTTTGTGCAGGTTTTGGTGGAACTGGAGTTGTTGGTTCTGGAGAGGCTGGACGCTCGGGCGGTGCAACATTTGGTTTTGGTTCATCATCGACAAAATCAAAGGCTTCTTCATCCATGCCGTCATCGTCATCAGCCAAGACCATGCTACTTTTGCCGCCAGACGAATTTCTTTTCCGAGCTCGGTACTTTTTATAAACCATAATCGACACTACGAAAGCGATTATCGCCACAATTATGGCAACAAATGGAATGTAATTAACTGTAGTCGTGGTTTCTGCCAGAACATTCGGAAGACTACCGTTGTCTAGGATTCCATAGGTAACTTTGTCACTAGCAAAGGCTCCTCCGCCAACGGCCAGCATATTCGTTGTCGAGGTCTCTAGCGGCGCCAACGAACCGAGCTTAGTGATGCCCTCTCCAGTAACTTCGATAGCAGCATTATCGACAATCGTACCTGAACCCATTTTTACATCGATAGTACGAATGGCAAATCCAGGAAAAATGATGTTATTTTTGGCAACAATTTCTGTCGGTACTGCACCTTTTAGCTCTTCTGCTTCTCCCTCTTGCCAGATAAACGAATAATCTTCTAATTCACCCGGCGGGTAGCCTGGGTCACCGCCCCGTAAGACCAAAGCAATTCGTTGAACATCAGAAAAACCGTATAAATCTGACCCACGCTGAGCGATAGGATCTAAAGTGACCCAGCCTGTGGCCGGGGCATAGGCTTCAACCCAAGCTAGTGGCTGGGCTTCGTCAAAAGTTTCGAAACCGTCTGTGTAGGAATTGCCCAAAACTAGTCGCGCTGGAATGCCAATTGTTCTGAGCTCACCGATAAGTTTGTTCGACCATTCCTGAGATAGCTCGATTGTTGCTTTGTCGTCAGGAATTTTATCGACGGTAGCCATAAAGACGTCTTCGATAATTTGGCTTACTGGTTGATCGGTTTTTACATCAATATCTACGCTATCACCATTCCAAGTTTCGTTTGCGGCTGTATAGCTATTCTTTAAATCTTCTGGAATGCTGTCTAAGCCAGAACTTCCATCTAGTGCATAGCTATAATTGAAGACATGAATCTTACCGCTGGCTTTGACATTTACAGAACCTTTCGGTCGCATACTGTATTCGGCGATGATGTTACCATCCAAGTCTAGGCGCACTTTTGATGGTTTAGGTTCGATAGAATCAAGCACAACCGACTGCTGATTCGTGTCTGGTGGCATAACTACTTCTAACGTCTGCCACCACCAAGAATTATTTTTGAGCGTCGTGTCTAGAGTAAAGTTTGCTACAGCTTGCTCACCAAAAATCAGTCCGACAGATTCTGTGAACGCACCATCTTTATTTGACCAAGTAAAAACTTGTTCGCCTAAAGAAACTGATGTTATTTCTGGCTTTGGACCTCTGGCCACACCGAGTCCAAGCTCGACCGCTGCCTGCATTTGGATAACTTCTTTTTTGATGGTTAAGTCGCCATACTTTTGTGCTGGAACATTAAATAGGGTGGTCTTGCCGTATTTTTTGGCTAAATCAGACTCGTAAGTTAAAACCACTTTCCAGGTTTTTTTATCGCCAGTGTTGTCTTTGCTAGTCTTTAGGACGACTGATTTTTTATCTTCACTAAGTGTTGAGGTTATAGCTGCGCCGTCATCATACTTTGCAACGACATCTTCTGGATTGGAACCGACAATTGGAAGTGTAATTTCTGAAGGAGTTGTTTCGGCATTTATATTGGTCGCTGTTAATGTAGAGCTAACTTTTGCAGTGCCATCATTTGCCAATAAATATTTGGTCGAAATTTCGTAATTAGAACTCGCAGCAAAGACATTTCCCTGACTCAAGAAAATTAGAGCAAGCACCGCTAAAAATAATAAGCGTCTCATATATAACCTAATTGTATCAAAAGTGCTTGCGCTTGTTAAAGCGAGATTACGCCCAAGTGCCTTCCGGTGACTTTATCGCGACGGAATGAGTAGAATCTTTTGTCAGTAAATGTGTTGATACCACTGCTGTCGAGAACTTTTATGCCGGCTTCTTTAAGTTGATCGGAATTTGCAGCAACAATATCTAAATAAATTTGTCCATCTCTCTCTTCTGAGTACTTTTCTTCAAACTGTTCTGCAACTTCTGGACCGATTTCGTAACTATCTTTAGTTATTGCTGGGCCTAATCCTGCGACAATATCTTCTGGTTTGCTACCAAACTCCTTACTCATAGCTTCTACAGTCGCATTTGCAACATTAGCGAGAGTTCCTCGCCAGCCAGCATGAGCAATCCCAATCACTGAGTTAACCTTGTCGTGAAACAAAATAGTTAAGCAGTCTGCAGTATTTAACGCTAAGGGCAGGTCGACAACATCGGTAATTATGGCGTCATGATCATCAACAATCTTGCCTGCATCACTAGCTTTGGCAACATAAACATCGTTGCCGTGGGCAAGCCTGTGAATGTGAACCATTCGGCTTCTATCTAAATTCAAGCTAGTCAGCGCTCTTCGAATATTTTCTTCCACATACTCTGGCCTATCACCAACCCCGAAAGAAACATTAAGCGAATAAAAGGGGATCGGGCTAACTCCACCGTTTCGGGTAAACCAAGCATGTTTGGCGCCACTGTCCGATAACAAATCAGATTGTATGTACTCAACTTCCCCATCGAATTGCTGTTTAGTCTGAGCCTTCTTTTCTAGCTGATGGATCCGGTCATGCGCCAACCCAAAATGGTGCGCGACTTCGTGCCAAACTGTGTTGTTGACCAATCTTTGCAGATGGTCATCGTTTACAGCAACTCGAGTCAATGGACCCTTAAATATCGTGATCTTGTCGGGCGTGACCATATTGTAATTATTGCCCCGGGCAGTCTTTGGGATGCCTTCGTACAATCCAAACAAAGTTCCATGGGTAACCCTACCTTTTGTTAGTTGATCTTTAGATGGCCATTCTTCGACAACAATCGCTACATTATCTAGCGCGCTGACATTAGCCGTCGGCAAATTTTCTATGGCGTTATTGACTAGTTTTTCGAATTCTCGGTCTGTCATTTGTAAATCTTATTATACAATGCCTGCCACTGTTCAAAATCTAATTCTTGTGGCCTAGAGTCAATCAAGCCAAGGTCTATCAAAATCTGTTTAGAATTATCGATAGATGCCAAAGAGTTGCTCAGTTTTTTACGCTTCATAGAAAAGGCTAACTTAACTAGTCTGTAAAATTTGTCGACATCAACTTCTATCCGAGGACTCTCAAGCGGTTTTAAAATTACAACCTGTGAATTAACTTTTGGTGGTGGGATAAAAGCCTCGGCCGGAACGATCGCTCCCAGCGATACATCGGCCAGCAGTTGTGAGGTAATACCCAAAACCGAAAGCTTGCCAGGCTTGGCTGCAGCCCGCTCAGCAACTTCTTTTTGAACAAGCAATATTATCAACGCCGGGCGGTTAGCGGCCGACAGCAAGCTCTTAATGATCTCTCCGCTTATATAGTAGGGGATGTTGGCCACGACCTTATAGCCCGCCGGCATAGTATTTAGATCAAAATTACGAATATCACTAGAAACAACATCTACGTTACTTGGCAAACTAGATTTCTTAAGTGCATCAATAAGCTCCTCGTCTATTTCGACAGCAATCACTTGCTTAGCTTTTTTGGCTATCCGCCGAGTCATATCGCCTTGGCCAGGACCAATTTCTAAAACTACGTCGTCTTTTGATAAATCTGCATCATCAACTATCGCATCAATATACGATTGCTGTTTTAACCAATGCTGACCTAATCGTTGACCTGTGCTCATAATTTATAAGGTTAGGCGACAACCAGGCTTCTTACAAGAGGCCTTGAGCTTTCATTTGAGACGCGCAGCCAGGAAACTGCGTGTAGATGCTAGATCTCGATAGTAGGTTTTGAACAGCCTGAGTTTGAGCTGACAGTGGTGCTTCATGTGGCATCACCCCGTTGTACGGAGCGGGAGCGACTGCTTGCCAAGTGCTAGGCATAAATTGATAAGCTCCATAGAACCCGTTGCCTGAGTTCCTGGTGGCTGTCATGCCAGATTCACAATTACCCAAAAATGTAATCTGCGCCTGGCTGAGTGGGCCGCCTGTATAGGTACCTTCAGGTGTTTTGTTACCCTCAATTTTCACTTCTTTAACTGGTTGTTTTGTTACGACCACTTGTCGCCTGATTTTCCGAACTACCTTACCGTCCTCGATAATAAGTTCGTAGGCCACGAGTTGAACACCATCTGAGCCTTTTTGTTCAATTCTTGACTCTCCTACTGCAAGATCGTTGTCGTATATCGTTTCGGTTTCGAACTTAATTGGCTCTTCGACTACGCTCATAGATTCGCTGTTAAAAATATGTATAGACAAGTTGTTTGTCAGTTTGGCATCTTCCTTTGGTAAGACAGTATCCCCAGACTTGAGTTCAACGCCTTTTTCCTCAAGTAGCTCACCAACTGTTTTCGCCTGAGTCCTTTGAAGCGTCTTCTCGCCATAAATAACCAGGCTAACTGGTGTTGCTCTATCAATTTCAATTCTTTGACCAACCATTTGTTCGGCAACAATGTCATCGATTAAACCAACTTCAAAGCGATCTTCTGGATAAATTTTAACGCCGGCATCTTCTGCAATAAGGCGAGGGGACTGATAGGCTGACAAAACATCGATTTCTTTCGAGCCATCGACAATTGTATATGGGCGGGCTCGGTAAACATTAATCTTAAAGACATCGCTATTGATAACAGTTTCACGCGAAGGCTCAACTAAGTCTTTGGCATTCAAGCTGATATCGGCTGTAATAATTGCCTCTTCGACAGTATTTTCTTCTGTTAAAACAGTTTGCTTGTCGCCATCGGCATATACGGTAATAATACGTTTATTGCTGGCGCCAACGCCACCAGAGAAGACACTAACGCCAAAAACTGTCGCTAGAATTATAAAAAACAAGATGTGACCACGCAAAAGCATAGCCCTCAAGTCACTCACACTCATTATAGGTTGTTTACCCCTGTTTTGTGCACATTCATAGATTGATTTCGCAGAAAATTAATTTTTGCGAAACCTGAGTAGTCTAGCAGGTTCATTGATACGATGCAAATGACTCTCACCCCTGTTTAGCGCGTGATATTGCCTCTTGTACAACCGGTTTTGTGTTGGCAGGCATGCTTTTAATCGGAAACCAATCCATAGCCTGTAGCTCATGTCCTTTTTTGAGCTTTCGCCCCTTGTCGCAAGCCAACATAAACAGTGCTGAGGTATACGAATAACCCCTACCCTTATTGTTGTACTCTCCTAATTCTCGCAGGTCAACAGGATCAATAGTTATCCCCAGCTCTTCTTTTAGCTCGCGTGTTGCGCAGACCTTATCGGCTTCGCTGCCCTTGTTACCGCCACCAGGCAACGTCCATAAATCATCGCCACTAATTACATTTTTTACCAACAGCACTTCGCTGTCGCACATAACCAAAACGCCAGACCGACGAGTATTTCTAATTAATATCCAAATTAACGGCCATGATAGCCAGTAAATAGCCCTGCCGATAAATTTCATGTCATTAGCCGTCTATTCATTATTTTTGGGTCATAGTTTTTCGAGCGGCGCAAAAGCCACATTAAGTTTTTTAGCTCCACGATTCTGGAAGCTTACTGTAGCCACATCGCCATCTAATATAGTAATTGTACCAGTTCCAAAGACTTTATGCTTAACCTTATCGCCGACTTCATAAGACTGCAGTGGAATTTGGCTAACAGCTGTTTCTGGAACTATTGGCTCAAAGGTGTAAGCCTTCGACGGATCGTACTCGCCGTCGACATCACTAATAAAGCGCGAAGGTGGATTATGTTGAGTTGTACCATATATCATCCGCGAAGACGCATGAATTAAATAAAGTTCTTCCATTGCTCGAGTCATGCCAACGTAGCAAAGTCGACGCTCTTCCTCCAATCGACCCGGTTCTTCGTTTGACTGCTTACCCGGAAACACCCCCTCCTCAAGACCAACCAAAAACACAACAGGAAACTCCAATCCCTTGGCCGCATGCAATGTCATCATATGCACATAATGCTCATCTTCGTCGGCTTGCATTTCACCGGCCTCTAATGAAGCGTGCGATAAAAACGCCACCAAAAGAGGCAACTCATCGTCATCTGTTTGTTCATAACGAAACTGCTTGGCCGCGTTAACCAATTCCTGGAGATTGTCGAGTTTGGACTCGGACTTATCGCTCTTTAATTTCTCAAAATGAGCATATAATCCGCTAGAATTGATGATCTCACTGATTTGCTCATCCAGCTCCATGGTTTCTGTTTGTGGTTGTAATCGTTCGATCAAAGTAAGAAAGGCCTGTAG
>JBGTET010000046.1:0-3617 GCA_041747695.1 Saccharimonadales bacterium (SeqCode) | reverse complement strand
ACTACCTGCACCACGGCCTCCAAAGTAGATTGCACCATAACCTTTACAAATGCTTCTGGCAATAAAGTACAGCTGCCAGTGAAGACGACAGATTCTCAGGGAATTGCTGTCTGGAATTGGATCGGTCAAGATGTCGGAAGTGGAACATGGAAAGTAACAGCCAGTGCAGGCGATAAAGTTTCTTCAGAGGAAGTCATATACATAGAATGAATAAGTTCAAGAAAGTATTAATCGTTTTTGTGATTGCGTTATCGATATCCTCTCTCCTGGGCGGGCAAATAGCTCAGGCTGCGTTTGATAGAAGTCGATTGATTGACGACTCTTTATTTGCTGACACCGACTCAATGACTGTCGCCCAAATACAAAGCTTTTTAGAATCTCAGGGTAGTCTATTGGCCAATTGGCGAGATGATGTAAATATGCGACGACCAGGAGATAATTGTATTGTCCATCACGAAACGAATAAAACTGCTGCACAGATAATATACGAGGCTGCTAATAATTGGGGAGCGCAGGTTTATAACAGTAATGGCTGCGCAAAAGAGGGTGCTTATTGGTCTCAACCTGCATACAGTGGGTATAAGTTAAAGACAATAAGCCCCAAAGCGCTGCTTGTAACTTTGCAAAAAGAACAATCACTACTGACTGCGAATGGTAGTTATTCACAAAGTCCTAATGACTACAAGAGTCCAGACTGCTGTTCCTCGAACGAGTATAAATTAGCTTATGCAATGGGTTACGGAGTACCGGACAGTGGCTCCATAAATAAAAAGTATCTTGGATTTTATAATCAGGTGATGTGGGGCGCATGGCAACTTCGCTTTAATTTTGAAAGAAGCGCCGGTAACACTTCTTGGGATGGTGTCGGGAACATTACTTATGGCGGACCTATGGTTAAAGGTACATATAGGAGGTGTTCTAGTTGTTCTCTGCAAAAATTTGATGGTTACGCCACAATTGATGGTAAAAGCTTCCTTCTAGAAACTAGAGCCACAGCCTCCCTTTATTACTACACACCTCATACCTACCCAGGTTTTTTTGGAAATTATAATTTCGTAAACTACTACGAACAGTGGTTCGGACCAACAAAGATAGTCAAGGTATCGAACGAACCACTTAAGTACCCGAGAAATACAAGCACATACGGAGATTTTGATAATGATGGATATGACGATCTTGCTACGGGTATGCCAGGTGAAGATATTGGGCCTAGAAAAGATGCAGGAGCAGTAGCAATTACATATGGTTCAGCGAGTGGACTTTCTACAACGCGTCACGACATATTGTATCAAGGCAGTGGCCTCAGCAACATCGCTGAGACGGGCGATTATTTGGGTGCTTCAACAATCTCAGGCGACTTCAATAATGATGGATATGACGATCTTGCAATCGGTGCACCCGGTGAAGACACTGGAGGTGCTAAAGATGCCGGACTGGTTAATGTAATCTATGGTTCTGCGAGCGGGCTAGACCGAACTACAAGTGCGAGCTTGTTAGTCGGTACAGTGGAAGCAACTGATTATGCTGGATCGAGCCTTGCCTCTGGTGATATTAATAATGATAATTTCGCTGATTTGATAATTGGCCTGCCTGGAGAAGACGTTGCCGGAGGCACAAACACTGGTGCAGTCATTATCTACTACGGGTCTGGGTCTGGCATAGTTACGGCTGGCCAAGATACTCTATATCAAGGCTCAAACCTTCAGAATGTAGCAGAATCAAATGATTACTTGGGAACCTCGGTGGCTTCTGGCGACTTTGATAATGATGGCTACGACGATGTAGTTATTGGTTCGCCAGGAAAAGATCTGGACTACATTTATGATGGTGGCGCTGTGCATGTTGCATACGGCTCTTCGGGAGGCATTGCAAGTTCTGGGTCACAGTTCTTAGCAGCCGGTGCAGATAATGGGCTGGGCGGAGAGTTTGAATACGGTGACTTTGCGGGTGCAGCAGTTGCAGTAGGCGACTTTGATAATGATACGTATGACGATATAGCACTCGGCATGCCTGGCGAAGATTTCCCTGGCAACAAGGATGCGGGCGCACTAAAGATTGTCTATGGTAGTAATTCCGGAATAAATACTTCTGACAGTCAAACTTTATACCAAGGATACGGCTTGTCAGCCAAACAAGAACCAGGTGATTATTTAGGCTCGTCATTAGTATCAGGAAGATTTAATAACGATAGTTTTGATGATCTCGCCATTGGTTTGCCAGGCGAAGATATCGGAGCGATCAAAAATGCTGGAGCTGTGTCGGTTGCTTACGGGTCTGGGTCTGGCTTGAGTCCAAGCTCACAAAACTTATTCTATCAAAGCGCAACTATTGATGGACGCGCAGAAGCATCTGATTTTGCTGGCGCTACCTTATCAATCGGTGATTTTAATAACGATGGATACTTTGAATTAGTTATAGGAATTCCGGGCGAAGATGTCTGGCAGTATAAAGATGCAGGGGCAATGGTTATAGTGCCTGGATCTGCAACTGGTTTAGTTGGCGGCCAATCTAAGCAAACTTTTCCAGAACATGATGCCGCCGGAAGGCTTGAAGCTGGCGACTATTTTGGTGGCGGAATTCCAGCTACTCTCTTTTGGTAATTTCTGTTAACTCAGCGTAGTCAAGGCTCGCCGAATACCTTGTAAAGTTCCTATTGTAGTTCGGATCATTATCAATAACTGTTTTCCATCTTTCTTTAAACTTATCTAATGCCAATTTATACTCACGGTTGTCTCTGCCTTTTGATTTTGGCATGCCTACAGAAATAGATTCGTGATGAAGCACCCTAACGTGCGGAGTGTATATATTTCTATAACCTTTCTCATTTAATTTAAGGCACAGATCGACATCATTGTAAGTAACCCTGAACTCTTCATCAAATCCACCAACTTCACCAAATTTCTTTTTTGAAATCATTAGGCATGCAGCTGTGACCGCCGTAGCATTTCGTTTAGCCATACTATAAAGATGTTGATTTTGTGTTAGACCTTTTAACGAAATTTCACTTA
Organism: Saccharimonadales bacterium (SeqCode); assembly: GCA_041747695.1. GTDB lineage: Bacteria > Patescibacteriota > Saccharimonadia > Saccharimonadales > JBGTET01 > JBGTET01. Next base: position 609 of record JBGTET010000046.1, on the reverse strand, counting down.
GCGCATTTGCAGCTGCTCCAGAGGCACCGACTAGAATTCCAGCGTGCTGAATTTTGACTTTATCGGGGAAAAGTAACATACAACCAACAGCACCGATTTCGTCTCTGGCCGCATCACCAAGTAACCTTTCTATCCAATTACTGGTCAGTATTTCTGTGTCATTATTTAAAAGCAGAATATATTCGCCTTTGCTTTTTTCGACGCCAAGGTTACAAGATTTTGAATAGCTAAAGGGAGTTTGGTGCCAGTTTACTGTCCGTATATTATTGTGCTTTTTTGTTATCCTTTTATACCAAGCCCATACTTTGTCGTCGTCCGATCCTGTATCCACCAAAACAATCTCATAATTTTTGTAATTTGTTTTCTTAATGATTGAGTTAACGCATATTTTTAGATAATTGAGTTGGTTTTTGGTGGGAATAACAATGGATACAAGTGGTTTACTTTTAGGAACTGCATATTTAACTTCCCAGTAAACTTCGTGTGCTCCAGTGATTACTTGCGCATCAATACCGCGGACTGCCAGATCGTCCTGTAGCGCCTTTTTTTGATTTTCTAGTGCGTATGACTTTGAGTCCATATCTAGGGCTGTGGAGCCTTCTGCAATCC
>JBGTET010000045.1:0-13413 GCA_041747695.1 Saccharimonadales bacterium (SeqCode) | reverse complement strand
AACGTAACTACAACGTTAGTGATAGTTGTAAGTTTGTGAGGATTTCAAGGTCTACATATTACAAGTACCTAAAGACAGAACCATTATTTGCAAATAGCATTGCTACTGCACAAGACAATGCTAGCAAGGTAAGTTTTAATTTTCGTACAATACCTTAGCTCAACTAGTTGTGCGGTACATGATTCTCACTAGTTTGGTGTGCGAAAAATGGCGTTGAGAGGTAAAAATCTGGAAATAAAATTTATAGGGCACTGCTTAGCATATTTTAGATACATTTAATGAACCACTTTTGCACCCTCTGTACGTGTTCTAGAGGTCATAGGAGAGGTTCTAGAGCATAATATGGGTCAATACATAACAGATAAAGCAGAACAAAAATGGTACAGTGCTTGTATCTTGACAAATTAGCAAAAATTTGCTACTATTATATCTGTTAAATACAAAACAAAAATGTCAGAACAAAACCCAGAACAACTAAACCATAGTCCTCAGCCTGAACAAGCTGGGGTTATGCCTGATATTCCTAAGAGTCGTGAGATATTCACAGGTGACATAAATGATGCCGTTATTCAGGCACAAGTGCAAACAGGCGTAGAAATAGACGATGGTTTCTGGTTTTCACAAGTCGGCAATGACGGAAGCACTGAAAGTATCTTGGACAGGTTTGATACAGCATACCCCGATTTTGTAAGGGATAAATTACATATCCCAGAGAAACTTGAAGGCCGTGAAGAATCTATTGCTTCTGTGGGCGTTCTTGCGGTGGAAACAACTCAAGCCAGAGAAGATGAAGGCTCAAGCAGCCAGGAGAAAACATACGACAGTGAACTTCTTACGGGCTATGCACTATTAGCAGAGGATAGCCGTGAAAAGGGCAAAGATGTTAATAAGGAAATAGCCGATGTGCTTACAGCAGAAGCAGAGGAACTTCTTGCTCAAGGATTAAGTGGCAATGAGGTCGCAGAACGAGTAGGTATAGCCAAGGTAGTCAGCCAGCGTTCGGCAAGGCTCTTGTATGACATGGGTAAAGATTTGCCAGGACGTGAAGTTCCGCTTGAGGAGCCAGTCCAACCTTGGGATGGTGACGAGTATATTATTGCAAAAAATTCAGTCATTGCTTCTATGCAGGAAAAGTTAGTAGAACGTAATGAAATGTATCAACAGCTCACAAGCGGTCTCCTTGAAAACGACCTGAATTACAGGGACGTTTTGGGAGACGAAGCAATCCGTGCGGGCAGTAATAGCGAGCACCCCGAACATGCTACTGCCTATGCTCACGAACTAGCAAGGCTTACCATTGCTGGTAGAGGTAAAGACATTCAAAAAGCCGCACAAGACATTCGTGAACACTTTGATAAGACTACTGCTTTATTGCCTGAATCACTGCGGATGTCACCTTACGCTGAATCACAATCTTGGATTTTATGGGACATAGGTAAGCAAGAAGCCTTGAAGGATAATGATTACCGCAGCACAATTGATGAAGAAGTAAGTTATTCAGGTAGTGTGCTTGATAACCCTGAACAAGCAGGCAGTGAGCAGTCAGAGTTTATGAAAAACGTTATTGCCTGGCGTCATCTTGGTTGGGAAATGCACCTAAAGGCATTCAATGGGGAAGACGTTGGTTCGCTTGATTCTATGCTTGATGAACAAACCAAGAGCTTGCTACATAAAGTTGGTGATGAAGCACACGGTGGTCAGCTAAGCTCTAGTGAATACACGGATTTGGGTCGTGGTATTGAATCCGCACTTCGTAGTCAAGAAGCAAAACGCTTCATCCAGGAACGGCCTGAATTGCAGACAGAGTTGAGAAATCGTAGTCAGCAGATGTTGGAGATGTATAGTAATAATATGGAATCCACAGCATTATTAGGAGAGGTAAGTAAGCCAGAAACACGGAGATACACTTCAGACGAAAAGTATCGTTTTCTCGTACATACAGTACTAGACGACCCTCGTGGTACTTATGGCTATCTATCTGGTAGCCAGCCGAATGGTTTTAGGATTGAAGCAGATAAGCCACTTAATGCTTCATTGATTGACCAAAGGCACACAGCGACATTTGAAGGTGTATCTGGTCTAATTATCAAACCCCCCGAAATGGCTGCCGATGTAACTGGTATTTGGTCGGGGGACGTAGCGGTTGATATGCAGACTAAAGGAAAGCCTACTATGACAGGCATTGAAGCATTGGCAGCTACAAATAAAGGTGAATATAACCAAGTTCATCTAAAGGCAGGCAAGGTTGAGGGCGTGTTTATTCGTATCGCTGCCGATAGCGGTCAGGAGCTTGGCTACCCACAGACCAATCAGGCATTGCGTGAGTTAGCTGCTGAACAAGGCTTACCTGTTGCTGAAATTATGGTTGATCCTAGGGATATTAGAGAAGCAAATCCAGTAATGAAAGAGCCGATACCTACTGGTAACGGCGAACTATATCAGATAGTAGTACCCCACAATGGTTACGAATATAAGATAGATGTTGTGAAGCAAGATGGGTCAGGCGTGTCATTTGCAGATAGTGAAGGCTTTGCTATGCGAATGGCAAAAGTTGACAACTATGACGTATGGGATAGAAATCTGACTAGAGATGACATCGATTCTATTCAAGATAGTTTAACGGCATTGGGTCAATCAAACCCCGAGATTGTTCAATATATACAACGTCAAGTAGCCGAGCTACAAAGCAGGGGCAATAGTACTTAATGGCAACTATGACCATCAAACCCCGTAAGAGATATGCGTTCATAACGCTTGTCTTAATCGTATTAGCCACGTTGGTCATAAATTGGAAAGCCGATAGACCGATTGATTTTTCTTCATTGGGTTTTTTGGGATTTATCTGGCTAAGCCTTCCTTTTGTGCTCATCATCCTTCTATATACCGAGCCGTACTCTGGATACATTAAGCTAGAAAATGGGAAGCTGACCAGAAAATCACTGTTCAGTACCAATTCGATTAAGGTAAGAGACATTAGGGAAGTAAGCGTTCAGGGTTCTGGTGTATTTCCGACTTCTAAAATTGGTGCAGGTAGTATAAATCTCGGTAACGCTAAAGACGGGTATGTATATATAAATGTTGCCAACTACAAAAAGCACGAAGTCATGCCACTTATCAAGAAGCTGCATAGTGAGTTAAAGTCCGTAAATCCAAAGAGAGCAAAAGACCTACAAAAAGCTCTGCTTGACTAAGATTAGTATAAATTCTTAATGGTTTTACTGTTAGTTAAAATTCACACAACTCTTTTACAGCTTTAGCAACATATTCGTCGGAGTAGCCCCGACCACCTCTATCAGTAGGCGGCATGGTCAGTTTTAGCTCAAAAGGTTGTTGTGTTACGCAATATCTGTACCAATTGATAAACTCGACATACACTTATTCTAACAGAGGTGGTAAGATTAATGTAGAAAAAGACTGGAGAGACTATGTTAGTTAAGTTAGAGGATTTAAAAAACAAAGTACAAACGGGTGTCGAAAAACTAGGCTACAAAGGCGAAGATGCTACGGTGATTACAGACGTTCTTTTATACGCACAGCTACGTGGGAATAACCAAGGTATTACCAAAATCGCTACTGGCGGAGTGCCGAAAGCCGAAGACGTACAAGAGCTAAGGGTTATTAAGGAAAACAAGGCCGGAGCTTTAATTTCTGGCGGTCACTCAATGGTTGCCACTGCAAAAGCTGCCGACATGGCAGCAAAACTTGCCGAGGAACACGGTGTCGGTGTTGTTGCCCTTAATCATACATTCACTTCTTCTGGTGCGATTGGTTACTTTGCCAGACGAATATCAAAACAGGGCTACATTGGCTTTGTGGCAGTGGGTAATGGCTCATTTGCGGCTGTTGCACCACATGGTTCGGCAGAGGCAAAACTTGGCACAAATCCATTCTCCTACGCCTTTCCGTACACTGGCGGAGAAGTTGTTTTCGATAACGCCACAGCCGCGATGGCTTACTTTGGAATCGTAGAAGCTAAACTCAAAGGCGAGGCCCTTCCAGAAGGAGTTGGCTACGACAAAGAGGGCAATCCGAGTACCGATGCAGCCGAAGTTTTAGACGGATCGATTGCTACTTTTGCATCACACAAAGGCTTTGGACTTTCACTTTTTGTACAGCTTCTAGGAAGTGCTTTTGCACTTGCAGCCATTCCCGGCAGTAACGAAGAGGATGGAGCAGGTACGTTTGTACTTGCAATTGACCCAGGTTTACTGGCAGGTAAAGAAGAATTTATGAAACGTAGTACTGATTTAATAGAGCATATAAAATCAGCTAAACCGATTGACGGTCAGCTAGTAAATCTACCCGGCGAGCAAGGTGATGCCCTTGCAAATCAAGTAGAGATTAGTGGTGAAATTGAGATTGCTGATGTTATCTGGAATGAGTTGTGTGAGTTTGTAAAATGAAAAAGAATCCCGAAGTCGACAAATACATCAACAATTTTGGCGGTATTACAAAAGATCGCCTCGAAGAAGTGCGCGCAATCGTTGAGTCAGTTATTCCCGATGCCGAAGAAAAGATTTCCTACGGGATTCCAGCTTACTTTGTCGATGGCAAAATGGTTATTTACTTTGCTGGCTACAAAAATCATATTGGCATGTACCCGGGCAACACCAAAAGTGATGCCTATAACCAGCTCGCGGCCAAGTATGCTCACGGCAAATCGACAGCTCGTTTTCCGCACGACGAACCTCTACCAACAGATATTATAAAAAGCTTTATCAGCGTAAGATTAGCCGAAAACAAAGAATCAAAGTAGCTTTTTCAGCTTCTCCATCTCCAAAATTAAAACGTATGGTTTTTCGAAGCCGATGTAGCCCTGCTTTTCTAGCTTGGACATTATTCTGGTGGCGGTTTCACGCGACATTTTTAGCGATGCTGCAATATCGCTTCGCCTGATTGGCACACAAATCCTTACACCTTTTTTGTGCTTCTCGCCAAAGCGGTTAGACAGTGTAATTAATCTGTAAACAACGCGTTCTTTGGCGGTTGGGAACTGCAAGTTGTATAACCTTTCTGAATGAATCCGATACATCTCGACAGCTTGGTCTAGCAGGTATCGCATAACCACTGGGTCATTTTCTATGAATTTTAAGAACTCACTGCGAGCTACACGATAAAGCACGGAATCTACCATGGCTTCGTAGTAGACATCGCGGTTCTCTTTGGTAAACACCCATATAAAAGGAAAGAACTCACCAGCCTTCCTTATTAAGTGTAGATTCTGCGTGCCGTATTTGTTTATCGAGTAAGTTTTAACGTAACCACTCTCAATATAAAAAACGCCCGAGGGTTCGTCCTCGGGTCGTATGATGATTTGTCCTTTGCTGTAACTTAGATGCGTGCCGTTGCTAAGGAAGTCTTTTAGAGGAGGAGGTAGGTGCGGATTGATAGGCATCGGCGTTCTCCTGCTTACACTTTAAGTATCTCATAACCTCTTACTATAGCCAACTGACAAGAGGGGTTGGTTGCGTGAATAATAATATTACTCACAATTGTAGTAACTGTTAACTACGAACGTTGCCATGACTGAGGTTGCGTCGCTTGTGAGGAGGAAGTACAATTATTGCATTGATTAACATTAGCGTGATGCAGCAGAGTAAATGGCAAAACTAAACACGAGAGCAAAATTAAATCTTACGCCCAGAAAAGCTAAACTACTTTTGGTGGCATTGCTACTGATATTAATTGCATCCGGTAGTTTCTTGTATATGAATCAGAGAAGCAAAGATGCCAACAACGCTGATGAACCACCATATGTCGAAGAAAATTATGAAGAACTTGAGCCAGACCCTACGAAAATAGAGGTAGAAATAGAATCAGTTCCATCCAAGGATGACCCTAAGCCGCCGGAACCAACGAATCTATTGAGGACCGGCTAAGATGTCAAATAAAAAGTTATCACAACGAATTCAGCTAACAGTGGTCGTTTTTATCGGCATTACGTTAGTAACCTTGGTGGCACTTTTAATGCCCAAACCTGCAAGCGCCACTCACATACCGCCTAACTGGGTGCCAACGTCAGCAGAAAATCGCTATGCTCCAAAGTGTGTAGAGGCAGGCCAAGAAGGCTCAGGCTATACAGTGCATGGCGCCTTTCCAAACCCGTCCACGGTTTCAACTTCTTCTGGTTCTGCCTCCACAAACCTTTATGCAGCTAGTTTGATTTGCTATAACGCTCCATACTCGTCGGTCACAAACATTCGGATTACAGTGACAGGATTCCAGAGATACTCGGGGACGGGCAATATATCAATTGGTGCTTTGCCTTCTACCTACAACTTAGGCAATATTTCCGGTGGTCCAAACAAATTTACCGCTTCATCATCAAAACCAGCATCATTAACAAATTTGTCTCAGGGTGCAAACTGCTGGACAGTTTTATTTAATGTCACCGCAACTCATGGTGGCGTCCCCCAAACCGCTAATGGCGGAAGGTGGGACTTTTGCGTAACGGTAAACCTACTTACTTGGAACTATGTGCCAACCGTCGCACCTGCCGCTGGAATGCCAGCACACAACTCAACCGTTGAGCCAGGAGACATAATTGCAATTAACGGTAGAACAGTTAACTTTAGTGGCGTTAATGGGCCAGCCTTTAACTTTAGATTAAAACCAACACCCAATGGTGATCCGGCAGGGACTTCATCGACTACGTATACGCAATTGCTCAGTTGTAATCCACCGAGCTGGAATCATCAATCCTCAAATGCATGGGGTAATAGAAACGGAACTAACTGCGCTGCCGGCCAGCCAGGGGTACCTGGAGATACTGTGCAGTGGGGTAAGGTTGGGTACGGCGGAGGCGGTATTTCTGGAATACCTGCCGGTCAGTGGTCGCCAGCAACTCGACAAGCAACTTATCAAATAATGCCGAATACTCCCGACGGACAAAGGGTTTGCTTTTATGGCTTGGTATCAAATTACAATAATTCTGCAGGCGGAACAGACTGGCGTGTATCAGATCCGTCAGCGGAGCGTGTATGTTACACCGTGCGCAGACCAGCACCACAGGTGCAATGGCAGTTAGAGCGTGAAGCCGCCTCAATCAATGGTTCGGCAGGAGGCTGTGCTACTGCAAACGCCGGCACTCAAGTCACATTTGGCTCGACAATAACAAATATTGGCAGTAATCCCGTAGTAAATGCTAGCGGCAATCTAGTTGACATTAATATAGACCACTTAACCCCAGGGTCAATCTCTGGCACTACATTAACTCGTGTTGCAGCCAGTTCGGGTCCAGTTGATAGACCTAATGTTGCAATTGGTGGTAGCGCAGCTGGTGTTACCCTTTATTCACTTGACCCAGGTATGACCTATAGAATTCCGGCAAATGCCGTGCTTGGCGATGTTTTTACTGTAAATATTACTTATTACGAAGCGAATGGTTCTCCGTCTACTACACCTGCTGCGGCCGAAGCTTTATTTAGAGGCAACTCTGGTGGGGCGACTACAAACCCCGGACCCAGAAAGGCTAGTGCCTGCGTGCGAGTCGGTGATTTCGCTTACATGAAGGTCCGTGGCTCAGGAGTCCATAACGGAGGCGTCTGGAAAACACTGGAGCAATGTCAAGAAGCTGTCTTCCCTGTAGGTGCAACTCAACCGATAGAAGGTCAGAATGCCGGCCCGGGAATAGGAACTTCAGCCGAATATGGCGTAACATCGCTAAAAAGTTCCATAGTAAACTTCCCCTCAGCGATTGTTAAGGACAATATTTTTCCACTTTTACCTAGAGAAAGTCTTTCCTTTGCAAATTCTGGAAACGTGTTTGGTAATTTCTTGGGTACTGGCAATGAACCGGCAGAGTGTTTGATAGATTTGTATGAATATTTCGATCGTGATGTCGTTGCAGCCCAACCTTGGAGTACAATTCGTACAAACTCAAGTGCGGCTTACACGGCTGGTGGTAATGTCGACAGTGATGCCTATCTGTCAAAATTGGATACAGACGCTATTAATAGTGCCATTACAAACTATAGCGGTAAAGCTGTAGTCATGGTGGAAGGCGACCTCGATATAAACGCGAATATTACCTATAATACTAATTACAATACGGCTAGTAATTTGCGTATTCCGTCACTGGTATTTGTGGTTAAAGGGAATATAGATATAGCACACAATGTTACGCAACTAGACGGTCTATATATATCTATCCCAAATCAGGTTGCGAGTACAGGCGGGAGAATACGAACTTGCATAGAGGGCAATGGCGTGACTGCGATACCATCGCTCTGCAATGACTTCCGGCTAGTCATTAATGGCGGATTTATCTCAGACGACATTGACTTCTACCGATTTATCCACGGTCGTCTGGGCGCCTTAGCCAATTCCCCGGCCAGCCAGGATCTGTATGCCTCTGAGGTGTTTGATTTTAGCCCCGAGCTTTACATGGCAAATCCATTTGCTGGCTTGCTAGATTTTAATAAACTAGACCAAGGCGCCGACTACTACACGGAACGCGCGCCAGTTTATTAAAGAAAAGCTTTCTCTATACAAAAGGCTTATGCTAAAATTTACGCATGGGTCTAATGACAGGAATCACTGATTTCTTTGGTCTTGATGTCGGGACCACGGCCATAAGAGTCGTACAACTGAGAAACTCAAACAAACAAAGAGCTTTAATGCGGTACGGCCATGCGCCAGTGGATATCAAAACAGCATCGAGCGATTCGACTGCTGATTTGGCCAAGCTGAATGAGGTGATCATAAACTTAGTTAACGCCACAGGCATTTCTACCAGAAATGTCGCTGTTGGTGTGCCCTCTAAGCGCACATTCAATGCTGTTGTCGACTTTCCTAAGCTTGCTCCTGCAGAACTCAAGAAAACTATCGAATATCAGGCCGAAAGCCACATTCCACAGCCATTAGCCGATGTTAAACTCGACTGGGCAGTAGTTGGCGACTCGCCAACAGGACCAGACAAAGTCGAAGTTTTGTTATCAACTACCCCTAAAGATTTTGCCGAAGCCCGCTTAGCGGCACTTGAGTCAGCCGGCTTTAATGTTATTGCACTAGAACCAGATCCGCTCGCATTAATTAGAGCTTTAATACCTGCAGGCACAACCGGTCCTCAGGTCGTTTTAGACGTCGGCAGCGAAGAAACTGACTTAGTTATTACTCTTGGTGGTACGCCAAGACTGATTCGCTCGATCCCGACTGGCGGTCGCTCTTTTATTAAAGCTGCAATGCAGAATTTGAATGTGGACGAAGCTCAGGCTCAGCAATTCGTCTTTAAGTTCGGCTTAAGCCAGAACAAACTGGAAGGCCAAGTTTACAAAGCTCTCGAAACTACTGTAGAAAGTTTGATTGCCGAAATTGAAAAATCGATTAAATTCTTCAAAACTCGCTATAAAGTCGACCTAGAAAAGATTATTGTTACTGGGGGTGCATCAACACTTCCAGAATTCCCACTATTCCTTGCCAACAAAACTGGTATTGCCGTCGAAATTGGTAACTCGTGGGCAAACATTTCGTATCCGAACTCTAAATATAATGATCTGATTGCTATTTCTAATCAATTCAGCGTAGCCGCTGGGCTAGGGTTGAGGACAGAATGATTCAGATTAACTTAATACCAGATGTAAAAAGTGAACACATCAAAGCCGTTAGGCAAAAAAAGCTAATTACTTCAACCGCTTTAATAACCTCGGGCGTTTTCCTAGCGATTGTTCTACTACTTGCCATTGCAGTTTTTGGTGTCCAGAAGAACCGGATATCAAGTTTATCAGGCGATATTGAGGACAAAATTGGACAGCTCAAGTCTGTTGAAGATCTAGATAAAGTGTTGACTATCCAGAACCAGCTTTCAGCCTTGCCAGAACTTTACGATCAAAAGCCTGATGCCAACAACATGTTTCTATATCTTTCGGTCATCACACCAACAAACGTGAAACTTTCTAGCTCGCAAGTTGGGTTTGCTTCTAATTCAGAAGAGTCAGATGGAGTGGCCAACATGGAAGTAACAGGGTCCACAGGACTATTTAAAGACGTTAACAGGTATGCTGACATTATTAAGAACGCAGAATTTAAACTAACCGACACCGCAAGCGGCGAGACTATAACTGGCAAAGCCTTTTCTAGCGTAGTTGTCGAATCGATCACCAAGAATGAGAGTTCTGACAGTGCGGCAAATAGAACTTCTTTCACCATAAGTATGCAATACAACCCAGAGATATTTAATATCAAATACGACAAGGTTGTTCTGACTGTTCCAAACATTACAAGCTCGGTTTCTAGCACCGAAAAACCTAAGTTTAATCCTGAACCATTCGACGAAGAAGGTGGAGAATAGATATGGCTGATTTTGGAATAAGTAACAAGCGAGAATTAATCCAGAAGGCAAAGTCTTCTCAGTTTTTGATTGTAATTATTGCTTCCGTAGTTGTATCAGCTTCTTTGATCGGCACAAAAATTCTTTGGGCTCAGCGAAGTTATCAAGCACAAATTATCGATGCTAAGAATGAGGCCAACGAAACACTAGAAAGCAACATTGCCGCTGTCGAAGAGCTCGGTAAATCCTTTGATGAGTTAGAAAAATCAGACATTACATCAAGTCTGGTGCTCGATGCGTTACCAAGTAAATACGACTTCCCAGCTTTAGTTACAACAATGGAAAAATTGGCAACTCTTAGTGGCGTTGAAATGTTGAGCTTTGTCGGCGATGACTTAACAGCATCCTCTGTTAACACCGAGGGGCAACCATCTCCAGTGCCGATGCCTTTTAGCGTCAGGGTCGGGGGCTCATACACTAATATCAAGCGATTCGTAACCAACATGCAGAAGTCAATTCGACCATTTAACTTTGAAGAAATGAAAATCGAAGCTGGTGAGTCGGGCGTAGAAGTAGACTTTAAAATGACAACCTACTACATGCCGGCAAAAAGCTTGGAAATAAGAAAACGAAGTATCACCTCTGGTGGAGCACCTGCTCCAACCGATCCAAATGGCGCCCCGGTTACCACCCAAGGTGACGTCTCGGCAGGAGTAGATACATCAGGAGTGCAACAATGAAACAAAGTGACATAGCCGCCTTAATCCTTGCCGTAGCGCTTTCATTAGTGACTTCTTGGTTTGTCTTAAACGCGATTATCCCAGAACCAAGCCAACAACAGTCAGAGGTTGAAGTTGTAGATTCAATCAGCACAGAATTTCCTCCACCTCACCAAGGAACCTTCGGCAAAGGCTATATTAACCCAACCGAACTGATCGAAATTGACAAAGCCAATAACCAACAACCGTTTAACGATTAGGTTGGCGCCATGAGCGTATTATCAGAAGTAAACGAGAAACAGCTCGAAGATCTGCTTGTCGAAGACAAGGTGATTTCGGCCGATGACCTAGAAGTTAAAAAAGCCGAGGCTCGACAAAACAAAAAACCGATACTGATGTATTTGCTGGAGCAAAAGGTTATCAATCAGGAATTACTGACAAAATACACCGCCCAAATTCTAAATTTGCCTTACGTAAACCTAAAAACAGCCGAGATCGACCCAGCAATTCTTAAATTATTGTCTAAGGACGTGGCCAAACAGTATATGGCTGTGCCTTTGGGTGAGATGCAGAATCGACTGGTTGTGGCCATGCTTGATGCCGATAATGTGCAGGCTGCAGACTTTTTGTCGAACAAGATTGGCCGTCCGTTAAAAGTTTACATGGCCTCCGAAGAAGGTATCGAAAATGTTATTAGTCAGTACGAATTTGAGTTAAACGAAACTGTTAATGACAACTTTGTCGAAGGCGATGACGGCACAATCGATAACGATCAGACTGAAGAACAAAAAGAGGCTACAGTTAAGCGCAACGAAGACAAAGCTAACATTAAAACGATTGTTCAAGATTCGCCGATCTCGCGTGCCCTGAGCACAATTTTGGAGTATGCAGTTAGAACAGGCGCATCGGACATTCATATAGAACCGCTTGAAAATGTGTTGAAAATTAGAACACGAATCGACGGTGTCTTACGCGAAATTATGAAGCTGCCAAAGAGCACTGAACCGGCCATGATCTCGAGGATTAAGATTCTTTCGAACCTAAAAATTGACGAACACCGCATTCCTCAGGACGGAACATTTACTGTGCATGTTGCCGACGATGATATCGACTTACGAATAGCAATTTCGCCAACTGTCTGGGGTGAACAAGCTGTGATTCGTATTCTGGACAAGACTGGAACCAGCTTAAAGTTAGAAGATATGGGCTACACTGGCCGATCTTTGCGAATGATTCGCAAGAACCTAAAGTCGCCTAACGGAATGATTTTAACTTCTGGACCAACTGGCTCTGGTAAGTCGACTTCTATGTATGCAATGTTGACAGAAATTATTAGCGATGAGATCAACATCGTCACCTTGGAAGATCCTGTCGAATATAAGATAGAAGGCGTCAACCAGATTCAGGTTAATCCTGATATTGGTCTAACATTTGCCTCGGGTCTGCGCTCGATTTTGCGTCAGGACCCCGATGTCATCATGGTCGGTGAGATTCGAGACCGTGAGACAGCTCAGTTGGCGGTACAAGCCGCACTAACAGGACACTTGGTCTTCTCAACATTGCACACCAACTCGGCTGCCGGGATCTTGCCACGTCTTTTAGACATGGGTATCGAACCATTCTTGATTGCTTCGACCGTAAACTGCGTGATTGGTCAGCGACTGGTCAGGCGAACTGCCAAAGACAGAGAAAAATACAGTTCTGGCAAGTCAGAAACAGACTCGATTCATCAAACTTTGGGACAATTGTTGCCAAAGAATAAACAAGAACAAGAGAAGGTTGCGCGCGACCTCGGTTATCAAACTCTTCCTTTAGCCGATCAAAACGCTTATACTTTATTTAAGGGCAAAGAAACTAAGGATAGCCCAGGCGGCTTTAAGGGTCGTGCCGGACTCTACGAGGTCTTTGAAGTAACGGAGGCCATAGAGGAGCTAATCATCAGCCACGCCACTGCCAACGAAGTGCAGAAGGCAGCCAAAAAAGAAGGTCTGGTGACAATGCGTGAGGACGGCTATCTAAAGGCGCTATCTGGTTTAACAACTATAGAAGAAGTTAACCGCGTAGCCGCAATAGAAAAGGGATAAAATGACGCAAAACTTACGAATAGAAATCTTATTAGAAGAAGTAGTCAAGCTAAAAGGCTCCGACCTCCACTTACAGGTCGATTTACCGCCAATGCTACGTGTAGATGGCGCGCTAAAGCCAGTCCAAGGCACCGAAAAACTGACAGAAGAACAAGTAGAAGCATTAATTTTTGCGGTTTTGGACGAGGACCAAAAGCAGATCTTACTAAAGGATAAGGAATTCGATTTTTCATTCGCATTTGGCGATTTAGGGCGTTTCCGTGTTAACGCTTTCCACGAACGCGGCAACATGGCTGCAGCTTTGCGTTTGATCCCAAACCAAATCGACAGTATCGAAAAACTT